>NZ_BCUZ01000044.1 GCF_001591485.1 Neobacillus fumarioli NBRC 102428
TTACTTTAATAGCCATGATTGGAAAATACTTTGACACATACAACGATTTGTATTAAGAAGGCCTTTATTACAAAAGATAAAATTGAGTCTTAGCTACTTACGGGAGGAGTGTTTTTATGGTTAACGTACGAGAGGGATTGATCCCAACAGTACTTGGAACAGCTGTAACAACCACAGGAGTGGCATTACGGATCAATAGAAACATGAAACCGTTGATCACGGGTTCGATTATTGGTTTCGGTTTAGCCCATGTTGTATTAGGGGCAATCGATTTAGTCGAGCACCGACGCTAAAGATTCGTAAGGGAAGGGCGACTGTCCTTCCCTTTAAAACTATATTGTTTAAAAATCCACAAGAAAGTAAAGGAGGTGTTTTATCGATGGGCATCATTCAACGAATCGCCTTAGTTCTAACTATAATAGGGGCTATTAACTGGGGTCTAATTGGATTTTTTCGATTTGATTTAGTTGGAGCAATATTTGGTGGACAAAGCGCCTTTTTGTCAAGAGTAGTTTTTGCACTCGTTGGTATTAGTGGACTGGCTTGTATATCACTTTTGTTTGCACCAATGAGGGAAGCCGTGCAGGATGTGAATCGGCAAAGCCATAGAAAACTTAATTATTCCACTGAGTTTGCTGAGGAAAATGATTTATCAAAATTAAAGGATGATTAGGGTCTAATCATTCAAAACTAAATCACCCATAAAATGTTTAAGAGCCATGCATTTGCATGGCTTTAATGTTTCTTAACGGAATGATTAAATTGAATTAATTTCCAATTCCATTCCAATAAAAATCAACAATTTGTTCTGTCATTTCATCTAATGACAGAAAGATTGGTTTGTGTTCAGCATCCTTAAAATTTCCTACCGTTAGCAAAGCTACAAAAGCATGAGCGCCTAATTTCGGATAACCCCTCGGAATTTCGCCTTTTTCCATCGAGGCTGTTAATGCTTGCTCTAGTACTTCATACATCTTATCTTCTGCCTGTTTCATCTGCTGTAATTGCTCATTCGAAAGGGAAGCTTTTGCTTCTTTCATAAATCCGTTTATATCCATATCGAAAGTTGCTTGTAAATGCGCCTTGGCAAATTCAAATAATCGGTCTTTCAGCGGTTTCTCTGTAGAAAGAATGTCAAAAATTCGCTTCTTAATTCGAAGCATCATTTGGACCATTGCATCCGTAAAAAGGTCTGATTTCGTTTTATAATAATAATACACGGTTGCCTTTGTTACCCCACATTTTTTTGCAACATCGTCCATGGAAACCACTTGATATCCTTTATCGAGAAACAGTTGAGTAGCTACGTCTAAAATTACAGCTTTTGTAGGCTTATCCTGATGATCTTGACGTGGCCTCCCGAGTGGTCGAATTTCCCGTTGCATGTCATTCTCTCCTAACTACCTAATATCAAAAATATTATAACATATTTTAAAATCGCACTTGAATAATTAACCTACTGGTATATATAATTAATTATAATTCAAATAAAGCTAAAGGTGGGTTTATATGGGGAAAAAACCTTTACATTCATGGGGAACAATCGTTGGAGGTCCAAAGACTCGATGGATTACTCTTGTAATATGGGTCCTATTAACGGTAGTGTTATCTTTCACCTGGCCGGCCATCAATACGGTTGAGGATGATTCAGCAGCTGACCTTCCAAATTCGGCAATGTCACAACAAGCTGGGAAACTAATCAAAAAGGAATTTCCAAACGATGCCGGCAACCCCGTCTTAATGGTCTGGCACAATGATAACAAGCTAGATAATAAGGACTTTACAGCAATTCAAGGTGTATATAAGCAGCTAAAAGAAAAGCCATTATCAAAACAATCGACTTTACCACCTTTTGATACGATTCCCCAACAGGCGCTTACCCAAAGCGTGTCAAAAGATGGTACCACACTGATAACCCCTGTATTTTTTGACAAAAATGCAGGAATAGAAATTCTCCAAAACAATATGGTTGAACTTAAGAAAATCGTTAATAGCAAGGTAGATGAAGATCCATTTAATCGGAAGGTATCAGATTCCGGTTTACATGTTCGTTTATCAGGGCCTGTTGGGATTCAAACAGACGCTGTTAGTTTATTCAGCCAAGCAGATGTTAAATTATTGGTTGCTACTGTACTTCTGGTGTTAGTCCTACTAATTCTTCTCTATCGCTCACCTCTAATGGCAATTTTACCTTTGATTGTCGTGGGTTTTGCTTACGGGATTATCAGTCCAACTCTTGGCTTTTTGGCTGATCATGGGTGGATTACAGCAGATGCCCAAGGCGTTTCCATTATGACCGTCCTATTGTTCGGAGCTGGAACGGATTACTGTTTATTCCTTATCTCCAGATATCGCGAATTTTTGCTTCATGAGGAAAATAAGTTTACGGCCTTACGATTGGGGATTAAAGAATCAGGTGGGGCCATTTCAATGAGTGCTTTTACTGTTGTGATTGGGTTAGGGACATTATTGCTTGCTCATTTCGGTTCTTTTCACCGGTTTGCTGTTCCATTTAGTCTAGCAGTTCTCCTGATGGGGATTGCAGCTTTAACACTTCTTCCTGCTTTGCTTGCTATTTTTGGGAGAGTAGCATTTTTCCCGTTTATTCCAAGAACGAAGGAAATGACAGAAGAGCTGACTAAAAAGAAAGGGAAATCGATAAAACAAAGAATATCGCAAGGAATCTTTAGTAAGAAGCTGGGCCGGCTAGTGACCCGACGACCGTGGATTGTTATTATTACAACACTTGTACTACTGGGAGGATTGGCTTCCGTTGTCCCACGTATTCAATATACGTACGATTTATTGGAGTCTTTTCCTAAACATATGCCTTCACGGGAAGGATTTGATTTAATCTCTGAGCATTTTTCTCCCGGTGAATTGGCACCTGTGCAAATTGTTGTTAATACAACGGGAAAAGACATACCTTTAAAAGAGAAATTGGAACAACTTTCTTTTGTAGCGGATGTAACCCAGCCGATGGAAGGAAAATATAATCATCAATTACAATTGTACGAAGTGTCCTTGGCTGAGAATCCGTTTTCCAGTGAAGCGCTAAGCCGGATACCGGAGCTAAGAAGTAATCTTAAGAAAATGCTAGCAAACGCAGATATCCATGATACCGAAAACCATTTTTGGATTGGCGGTGAGACTGCTTCATTATATGATACAAAAATAACCACAGAACGGGATGAATCTGTTATTATCCCTGTTATGATTTGTATTATCTCTTTATTATTACTGCTATACTTACGCTCAATTATTGCCATAATTTATTTGATTTTAACTGTGGTTTTATCATTCTTTTCTGCACTGGGTGCGGGCTGGCTTATCCTTCACTTTGGGTTAGGATCTTCTGCTATTTCAGGAGCAATTCCTTTATATGCCTTTGTATTCCTTGTTGCATTGGGAGAAGATTATAATATTTTTATGGTATCGGAAATATGGAAGAATAAACGAACTCAATCGCATCTTGATTCGGTAGCTGGTGGTGTGATCAAAACGGGAAGTGTTATTACATCGGCTGGTCTTATCTTAGCAGGTACATTTGCTGTGTTAGCTACTTTACCAATTCAAGTTCTAGTGCAATTTGGTATTGTTACGGCTGTAGGCGTGCTACTAGATACATTTATTGTTCGACCACTTCTTGTGCCAGCGATTACTGCTGTTCTTGGGCAATACGCTTTCTGGCCAAGTAAACTCTGGAAGAAGGAAGCTCTATCACAAAAGTCAAATGCCATAGAATAAATAGGTAATATAAAAATCAAGAGGATGGTAATCTATCGACTTTTAGATTTAAACGACTTTATAAGTAGTGAAATCTATGTCAAAAATTAAACAATTTTTAACCCCATCCTATAATTTGAGAATGGGGTTAAGCGTATTTGAGTTTTTTTAAATTTAAAACTATAATGCTACTTTACACTTTGCCAATTTTAAAAAGTCTCTCTTGTTTAAGATTGGCCCAAAAAAGAACGAATTCTTGCCGTACCCCTACTAAACCCATTCATTGTTGGTTGAACTGGGATATGGAGGTTGAAAAAGAATGGAAATAAAAAAAGATATTTTTGATAAGATTGAATCAGAACTTGCCGAACTTCTTTTACATACAGAATTTGTTCGAAGAAAAGATGAAAAAATGGGTCAATTGGAAAGTTCTGCTTACCGTCTATTAGCTGAACTTAGCGAAAAAGGCCCAAAAGGAATTAATGCTTTAGCGGAACAATTCCTATTAGACAAATCAACGATAAGCAGACAAACTGCCGCTTTAGTATCCAAGGGGCTGATCCGCCGCATCCCTGATCCAAAAGAAGGCCGAATCAGCCTCCTTGAAATCACCCCAATGGGACTGGAACAACTACATGAAGTCAGAACCGCACGAAAAGCCCTGTACCACAAACTCATGAAACATTGGCCAGAAGCAGATCGCAAACAATTCGAGTCTTATTTAATACGGCTGAATAAATCCTTTATCGAAATCTTGCAAGGAGAAAAAGACATACAAAGAAAAAAAGGAAAATAATGTGTCCGCTGGAGGCGAACAAAATGGCAATTTGTCCACGAACGGTGCCTGACACCATAAAAAAGTCCATTTTCTGGAAAATACCAGAAAATGGACTTTTTTGATTCTAATCCATTTGTATGATCAGGATCTCTTCTATAAATGGGATTTCTGATTGGATGCTGGTTAATAGTGTTTCGTCAATTTGATTATCGATTTCGCAAATGGTGATTGCTGGTCCATTCATTTTGGAGCGCTCATTTGCCATACGTGCAATGTTAAGTCCTTTGTGGAAAAGGATTCCTGATAACTCTGCAATGACCCCTTTTTGATCGGCGTGGCGTATGACGATTGTTGGTCGCTCTCCAGAAAACTTTAACGGATAATCATCCAATTCCTGAACTTCAATTTTTCCGCCGCCTAAAGAGCTCGCCAATACTTTCACAGATCTTGAACCACCGGATAATTCTACCAGTACTGTATTTGGGTGATAACTTCCAAGCACCCGTTTGGTAAATTCATATTTTAGGCCATATTCTTCAGCTAGCGTTTTTGCATGTGGAATTCGTTCATCCATAGTTGACAATCCTAGAACTCCCGCTAAAAGTGCCAAGTCTGTTCCATGACCTTGAAAAGTTTCTGCAAAGGAACCCATTAACGAAAATTTCACATGTACTGGTTCTTCATTTAACAGCTGACGAGCAATATTGCCGATTCGGACAGCGCCGGCCGTATGCGAACTGGATGGACCGACCATAACCGGACCAATAATCTCATACGCGCTTTCGTATTTTGCCGGCCCTGAGCTGCTTTTTTTCTCGTTAAAAATCTTTTCTGTTAATTTTTTGCCAGTTGGAGTGCCGGCAAGACCGCCGATTCCAGTTTCTCTTAATGATTCAGGCATTTGCTGCCCAACCTCATGCAACACATGAACAACTTCATCAGGCGGGATGATGCTGACTACTCCCGCTAACGCCATATCTGCTGCTGCTTGAGCGGTGATCGCATGCAAACCATTTCGAATAATGCATGGAATTTCTACGAGGCCGGCAACAGGATCGCAAACTAGCCCTAGGGAATTTTTTAATGCAATCCCAACCGCATTCCCAACCTGCTTTGGTGTTCCGCCGGCAAGCTCCACTAAGGTACCAGCTGCCATCGCGGTTGCAGAGCCGACTTCAGCCTGGCATCCGCCGGCAGCTCCAGAGATTGAAGCTCGATTTGCAATCACTAAACCAAGGGCAGAAGCAGTAAACATGGACAGTATAATCTGCTCCCAGGAAAATTTGCCACTGTCAAGGGCATGCACAAGAACAGCCGGCAAAATTCCCGCCGACCCGGCAGTCGGCGTCGCCACAATCCGTCCCATTGCCGCATTCACTTCCGATACGGCAAACGCATTTGCCGCCGCTTTAAGTGTTGTTGGATCAACAAATGAATTTCCTTTTTCCGAATACTGAAAGATCCGGTGGCCATCCCCTCCCGTCAAACCGGTACGGGACATGACAGCGCTCGTTGTCCCTTTGCGGACAGCCTCCTCCATCACGGTAAATTGCTCTGACATTTTTTCAATCAAAGCCTCTCTGGAAGCCCCTTTTTGCTGCATTTCTGTTTTAATCATTAATTCTGAAATGGTTGAATTCTCCTGTTCCGCCATTTCGATTATTTCTTTTAGACTTGTAAAAGACATATGAATCACTCCTCTAAAAAGCACGGTTCCAAGACTCTTTACTTGGGCAAAGGATCTTATTCCTTTGCCGTTTGAAGATCTTCCAATGGTACTCGCTGATCCATTTTCAAAGTATAAAAGCTTACCGTAACAATCGCTAAGAAAACAATCCCTACAATGAGCGGTACCCTTGTACTTGGATTAAAGAACATACCAACAAGAACCATTAGTAAAAATGCAATGGAAGCATAGTTGCTATATGGTGCAAAAGGCATTTTGAATGGATGTGTTTCCATCTCCGCAGCCTTTTCTTTTCTGAATCTAATCTCACTGATCAGCAGGACAAACCAAGGAATCATACCAGGCAGAACACTTGCACTATATACATATACAAAGATGGACGGCGGTGCAATATAATTCAAAATCACACCAACAGCAATCCCGATTAAGACTGTCAAGGTAGAATACATTGGAACTTTATTTTCCGATAATTTAGCAAAAACCTTTGGCGCCTGACCATTCTTGGCCAATGTATACAGCATCCGAGTTGCACTATAAATCCCGCTGTTACAGCCGCTCATCGCCGCAGTGATGACAACAAAATTGATAATCCCGGCAGCTGCTGTAATGCCTATTTTGGCAAAGACTGAAACGAACGGGCTGCCAATTTGATTCAACTGATTCCAAGGGTAAACCGTAACAATGACAAACATCGCACCGATGTAAAATATTAAAATTCTCCATACAGTAGACTTTACTGCCTTGGTAATCGTTTTGGAAGGCTCTTGTGCTTCACCGGCCGTGATACCAATCAGTTCAATCCCTTGATAAGCCCCTACAACAATGGAAAGGGCAAAGAAGAACCCTTTAAATCCTCCAGTGAAAAAGCCGCCATTTTTCCAAAGGTTTGATAAGCCCATTGCATGGCCGCCATTCCCTATACCGAAAAAGATCAGGCCGATACCAGCAATAATTAGAAAAACAATCGTTAACACTTTAATTAACGAAAACCAGAATTCAAATTCCCCGAAGTTTTTAACTGAAATGATGTTGGCCGCACCAAGAATGACCATGGCAATAAGGCCTGGCACCCATGTCGGAAGGCCGGGAAACCAATACTTCATATAAGCCCCAACCGCAATGATTTCGGACATTCCAACAATAATCCATTGCAGCCAATAACTCCATGCTGTTAAATACCCTGCCAGCGGATGAATGTACTTATGGCCAAGATCGGCAAACGAGCCAGTCGTTGGTTCTAAATATAACATTTCTCCCATGGAACGCATAATGAAAAATAAAAATAAGCCTGCAACCGCATATGCCAGCATAACAGATGGGCCCGTCCATTTTATCGTGCTGGCTGAGCCCATGAATAACCCTACACCAATCGTGCCCCCTAAAGCAATCATTTGAATGTGGCGTGATTGAAGTCCACGTTTTAATTCTTGATTTGACATAGTTTGTCCTCCTTGATGCCATTTCGGAATGTGAAAATCGCTTTGTCTAAATCACTAAGCATCCCCGATTCTGCAATCGCTTTCAAAAGGATTATTTAGAAATTTAATTCTAATATAATAATATATTAATATATAGATTTTCTCAATCATTTTTAATTTATTTTAAAGGAAAGGTTGTCTAAAATATTATTAGGGTGAGACGATCCTCACCCGATTTTTATGATCTTAGAAGGATTATTAATTTTGTATAATACCGGAGTCTCAATGGTGAATTCTTCCGAAACGTCTTTTCCTTTTGCTAATTTCTTCGTTATCACTTTTCCATCAAATTCGAGCGAATCCCCAGGTGCCAGTTCCAATTTTTTTAAGGTTTTGCTGTGGCTGCACCAGGCTAGCCCCAATTCAATCGGTGAATCTTGAACAATCTGAACATTTTCCAGGACAATTACTTCGTCATTTTCTTCATTAAATGGATTATATGTAAGGGCAAATTGTTTGACAGAAGCTATAAAATGTACTTTGTCTGCCGGAAGTTGGATTTTTGGTGTTTTCTCCCCCTTCGTTTTGCTGATGGCCTTTTTTGGCGCTGTTTTTACCGATTCTCTTTGTTGAACCTCAGAAGGTGCTAATAACAGGCTTTCTTTCCCAAAGCCCGATTGCTGCATTTCTTTTAAATAAGCAGGATGGATACAGCTGATCGTTCCGTCCGGAAATTCAATAACAAGGGTGTAATATTCACCGGTTACTCCATACGATTCATATCCTTTGATTGAAACGAGTTCTTGATAGTTACGATCTTTGTACCAGAATTCTTTTTTTGCTGGTAATCCCCATTCCTTTACTTTCTCTTTATAATGTTCTTCATTCAAAAATGTATGATACTCTCCTGCTGGTGGGAGAATTTGGGTTTTTGGCTGAATGGCCATATCATCACGTCCTTTTTCGTCTATATTTTTCATTATACCATTTATCATCAACGATCCTTTGTCTAAGGAAGTTTTTTTACAAAATACTCATGTTTCCTATATGTTCCTTCATATTTTTGTAAGAGAAGTTATGAATGCGACCGGAGGTATATGATGATTAGAATAAATCGGCAGGTTGTTACACCAAAGGAGCTGTCGGAACAAATTTCCAGAAAGGAAAAGCGGGCCATCGTGGAAAAAATGGCAGCCTACAATGAATTCTATGATTACCAGACAATCAATCAATTACAATTGGAGTTAACATTTAGGATCCATACGATGCAGGCAGCGATTGAACTGAATAAAAGCGGTGCCAAGTTTACCACATTTACCTATAGCTTTTGCAATAAAAAATATTGGGATCGGTTAAGTAATGGCGGTTTCCTGATCAAACCAGGCGTGCTTCCCTCCACTGCCATCCTAGATCTTATCGCAAACGGGAAACTTTATGCGTTTGAATGCTCCACCGCCATTGCTATTGTGCTGTATATCGCCACGCTCTATTCCATTGGACGCGAACGGTTTAACGAACTTTTCCGCGGGCTGTATTTAATGGATTGGCAATTTGATGAGGACTTGCCAATCTACCAAAAATACGGCGATGATTACCTGCCAGGGGATGTCCTACACTTTAACAATCCCGACTTCGACCCAAAACAGCCGCACTGGCGAGCCGAAAACGTCATCTACTTCGGCGACGATCAATACTATGGCCACGGAGTCGGCATCCGCAACGCCAACACCATCATCAACTTCCTAAACAAAAAACGAAAACCCAACCCCGAAACCTCCGCATACCTCATGCGGCTCATCACCAGACCATACTACCAAGCATTCTAAAATCAGGCACCCCAACATTGTCCACTGGAGGCGGACAAATGTCCACGATCGGTGCCTGACACCCTTCGACAGATCTAGTATTAATCGATTAAAAAAATTATTTTAATATTCTTGAAGAATTGAATTGTGTCGATTGTGATCAATCTTCGTCGTTATTTTTATATTTTTAATTTTCGTAAAATTAGCTAAAATATAAAAAGAAAACTTCGAATGTTGATAAAAGATTTTAGGTTTTTAGTTTCTATGTAAATAGGATAGGGAGGCAACCATTATGTTAAAATTAGTTCTCAACAATCAGATAAACAAGCCATTTCCAATCTTAGATGATGATTACATCGAAAAAATGGCAAACTTTTACACAAGCGAAGCAGCAAAAGTTCTCTACCCTGACCTGCACAAAATCCCATTCGAAAATTGGCTATACCGCCAATACTTTGCAACTTTTGAAAATACCAGCAGCTAACAGACAGCGCTTACTTGGTGAAACATAAATTCCTGCAATAATAATTTCTAAATAATACTATAACATTACAAAAAGCTAGGCGACACACACGCGCCTAGCTTTTCTAACAGCACCTTACAACTAGATACATATACAAAGCAACCAAACAACTGGAAAATAATGTGTCTGCTCCATACGGACAAAATGTCAATTTGTCCACGAGCGGTGCCTGACACCAAATTAGAAATTAATGAAGGCATCACTTGGTTTGATGTTGTTTTTGATGATTTTGTTGTCTGCTAGCCAGTTGGCGACTTTGTCCCATGTTTGTGGGTCTTGGTAGCCGAATGGGTTGTTTCCTGCGTTCATGAGGGGCAGGAGGATTTGCAAGCTTTTGGTTTCGATGTCTTTTTGTAGTGGTGATGATTTGTCTTCGTGATTCATTAGGATTGATAAGCCTTCGTTTGGATGGGCGGTGACGTATTTTTGCCCTTCTCTGATGGCGGTCATGAATTTTTTGAAGACTTCAGGTTTTGCTTTTAGTTCTTTGTCACTGCCGGCTAGTACAAGTTCATAATAATCCGGTACACCATAATCTGCCGGATTTAGGGTGCGCATGGGATGTCCCTCTTTATCTAAAAGCAATTTCTCATGGTTAATGTATCCGCCGATTAAGGCATTTGTTTTTTTCGTGGCCATAGCAGGAATCAAATCCCATCCGACATCGACCATTTTAACCTTATTTGGATCCCCGCCGTCTGTTTTGATCATCGTGTGTACAATATCGATATCCAGATCCATCGATGGATAGCCAATGGTTTTTCCAGCCAGATCCTTAGGTGAATGGATGGAACTATCAGCAGGAACCATTAATTGATTAAGCGGATGACGGACGATTGCTGCGAACGAACGAACCGGAATATTTTGACTTCGTGCAATCAGCACTTGAGGCTGATAGGTAAAGGCCATATCAATTTTACCTGCTGCCACAAGCTTTAATGGGTCACTCGTATCAGCTGGCATTTGAATATGAACATCCAATCCCTCTTTTTTAAAATAACCTTTCTCCAGTGCGGTATAAAGAAATGAATGAACAGCATTTGGATACCAATCCAACATTATGTTTACTTTTTGCAGCTTTCCACCGGAATCCGCTGTTTGGCCAGAACCCCCATTGGAGCAAGCCCCTAATAAAAGCAGCAGAAAACTTGCTAAGATTACGAACCCCTTTTTCATAGTAATTTTGACTTCCTTTCTAACGATGATTATGTTTTAACAATTGTTTTTCAATCAAACCAATAATTAAAAATAATATAATACCAAGTAATGAAAGCAGAAAGATCGCGGCAAACACAGCATCTGCCTGGAGATTCCCTGACATCCGCCGGCTGAAGTACCCCAGGCCTTCGCTGGCGCCGAGCCATTCGCCGACTGTTGCCCCGACCACACAATACACAACGGACATCTTTAATCCGGAAAACAGCGACGGCAAAGCCATTGGCACTTGCACTTTTTTGAAAATCATCCAGCGGCTGGCGCCCATCGTCAATAATAACTCCCGATATTCGGTGCCCCCCATCTTCAGCCCGTCATAGGTGCTCACAACAATTGGAAAAAATGCCGTCAAAATTGTTACCGCAATTTTACTCCAAATGGAATAGCCGAACCACATGATAAAAATTGGCGAAATCGCAATGAGTGGAATCGTTTGGGAGATGACAAGAAATGGATAGAGGATTTTTTCCAACACGCGGGAAAAATGCATCCCTATTCCAAGCAAGAGTCCGCCGATAAGAGAAAGAACGAATCCAATCAATACTTCTTTAAGAGTAGCCGGCAAATGCACTTCTAATAATAGCTGCCAATTGTCAGCCAAAGAACTCCAGATAGCCGATGGCGCCGGTAAAATAAAGGCTGGGATCATCCCGCTTCGCACTACCCATTCCCAGACACTGACAATCAGGATACAGACAAGGACAAACAGGCCATAATCCGAAACCCATTTTTTCAATGCATTATTCATGATGGATCCGCCTCTCTAGCTCTTTTCTCATTTCAATAAATTCAGATTGATAGATAAGTTCGGGGTTTCGCGGCCGCGATAAATGTACCTTCATCTCTTGAAATGTTCCTGTTCTCTCCAGCAAATAAATCCGATCGCTTAACAAAAGAGCTTCTTCCAAGTCGTGTGTAATGAACAATACGGTCTTTTGCAGCTCTTCCCATAAGCCTAAAAGCCAGCTTTGCATGTTGCGTTTCGTCATTGAATCGAGCGCTCCAAACGGTTCGTCTAGCAATAACAGCTCTCTTCCTGTCATAATCGTTCGTAAAAAGGCGACCCGCTGCCGCATCCCGCCTGATAGTTCATGCGGATAGGCTTTCTCAAATTCGGCCAGACCGAACCGGGACAGCCACTTACGAATCTCACTCATGTTTTGCTGCTTGTTTTCTTTTTTTACCTCAAGCGGCAACAGGACATTATCCACCACTGTTTTCCAAGGCAGAAGCAAATCTTTCTGCGGCATATATCCGACAAGACCCAATCGTGTTTCCATCTTTTGACCATCAATCAAAATTTCACCTTGATCAGGTTCCAAGAGCCCGGTTATCAATTTGAACAATGTACTTTTACCAGAGCCGCTTGGACCAATGACGGAGACAAATTCTCCCGGCTGAATGTCAATGGCAACTTGTTGAAAAATCGGCTTCCTAGCCTCAAAGCTGTAGGATAGATCACGAATCGCTAACATAGGTGACTTAGACAGGCCAATCGCCTCCCTCATACACCATATCCCAGAACATATATTCAAATCGGGATGTTGTTAGGAAATGCTCTTCTAAAATGGCTAATTCCCGTTCAGGTTTCCCTTCTGTTAACTTGTCAAGCAAGTCAATCAGCCAGCTTGCCAGCCCGCCGAACTCATTGGAAGAATACATCCTCACCCATTCCCCATATAAAGGATGTTCGCTTGAGCCCGGATAGGTTTCCTCCAGCATTTTGCCAATTTCCCAATAGCTCCACATACATGGCAAAAGAGATGAGATCAATTCCTCAAGTGATCCTGTTTGCGCCACATTGAGCATGTATCTTGTATACGCCAAGTTGATTGGCTGAGGAGCGGTTTCTTCCAATTCCTGATGGGTGATGCCAAATTTGGCAGCATATTGGCGATGCAAGTCCATTTCCCCGTGGAGCGTTTCATGCAAGATCTTAGCAAATGCCGCCATCGTCTCCATATCTCTCGCCTTCACCGCACCTAAAGCAAATAGTTTCGCATAATCTATTAAAAATACATAGTCTTGCTTCATATATCGAATAAAGATTTCAACAGGCAAATCGCCAGTTCCCATTCCTACGACAAATGGATGTTGATGTGTTTGATCCCATATATCCTTTACTTTTTCATAAAGGGTTTGTGAAAATTTCATGACGAATCCCCTTTTCTTGTATTACACCACTTGGCAATAAAGACTGCCAATACTTTCGTAAAATCCAAAAGCTGGCGGATTTCTACTTTCTCATTTACAGCATGGGCATCTTCTAGTTTTCCCGGTCCGAAAATTACCGTTGGAATGCCTGCCCGTCCAAGCCATCCTGCATCGGTAACGGTTGTCGACATGCCAATTTCGGGGTCTTGTGATGTTAATTGTTCATAGGAAGCAGCAAGTAATTTTGTACCGGGGTGTTCCGAATCTATTTCTAACGATGGAAAAATTTCACCACGGTCCACAATCATTGATTTTCCGCCCCAGATAAATTGCGGCGGGTTCTCACGCAGCCATGGATCAGCTGCAGCCACAGCCATAATGTGGTCTTCAATTTCCTTGATGACCATCTCATAATCTTCATTTGGATAAAAATGAACCGTCACCCACAAGGCGCACCGGTCGGCAACAAATGCCGCATGTCTACCGCCTTCAATGACTGCAGGATTAATAGTATTTGTCCCCGGCGGGAAACCTTCGTAGCTTTTCGTAACCGCCCAGTGGCGTTCCAAATCTTGCAGCCCAGCGATAATTTTCATCATTTTCTCAATGGCGCTGGCCCCTTTTACTCCGCCGCCGGCGTGAATCATTTTTCTTCTAAGTCCGTCATGATACGTCTCTTTACTTTGAATCGTAATCCATCCGGTGATCACGCCGCCCTGGCCCTGAATATGCAGGTCGCTCGTATCGACAACAACCGCATAGTCTGCTGTGTAGCCCCGCTCCATGCAGGAAAGCGTCCCGGCCTCGCCGACTTCTTCCCCAATAACCGATTGAAATTGAAGATCACCTTTCAGCTTGATCCCAAGCTCTTTTAATAGTTTCATAGCAAAAAGCGATGCAGCAATCCCACCTTTCATATCAGCGGTGCCGCGTCCGTAAATGTAGGGATCTTTTATAACCGCCTCAAACGGGGAGAAATCCCATTCACCATCATCGCCAACCTCTGCCACGTCGACATGTCCATTCACAATTAAACTATGATAATGTTCCGAAGCTTCACCGGTTAAAATGCCTACCACATTGGAATCACCAGGGTATACTTCCCATTGGTCTGTCACAAATCCCAATTCTTCGAGATAGCGTTTAATAAATTCCTGCACACCGTTTGTATTACGGGCCGGAGGACTGACCGTCGGGAAGGAAATCAAATCCTTCAACAGATTGAATAGTTCTTCTTTCCTTGCTTCTACTTCCTTTGAAATGATGTCCAGCCATTTTGCATCATTCATAATATTCCTCCGGCTATTTGGTCCATCGCCTCGTCGATCTTTTTTCGCAGCGCTTTTGCAGCCTCCCTTGGGGAAGCTACCTGGCTGATTGCCGTAATGACAGAAACGCCGTTAGCACCCGCTTTTACGACTGATGCCGCATTCTCAACTGTAATACCGCCGATGCCGACAATCGGAATCGTATACCCTTTCCGGCGCAATTCCTGAATCAGGACCGGACCTCTCGCCGGTTTGGCATCCTCTTTCGTAGTCGTTGGAAAAATCGGCCCGATTCCAAAATAATCGGCTCCCCCACGAATGGCAGCTATCGCTTCCTCTTCTGTATGGACGGAGACCCCAAGAATTTTATTGCCGATTTTGTCTCTTACCACTTGTACAGGTTCGTCCTCTTGCCCAATATGAACACCGTCGGCTCCGATTTTGATCGCAAGTTCAATATCATCGTTGACGATGAATGGAATTTGTTTGATCTTACAGATGTTTTGAAGCTGTTTGGCAAGGGCATATTTTTCGGCATCTTTTAACGCCCCATTCCCTTTTTCACGGAATTGGAAAAAGGTAATCCCTCCGGCAATCGCTTCTTTTAACACTTCAACCGGTTCCTGCCGGCAGTTCGGACTGCCCATAATAAAATAAACTTTTAAATCATCTCGTAAATTGGTCATAAACGGGTCAGCTCTTTCATTTTTTGATAGGCCCAGTGATTGGTCGGCCCGTGCCCTTTTCCAAGCTTAAGGTCATCTTCAATGGCGGCTTGAATAAACGCTTTAGCTGTCGCCACAGCATCATAAACAGAGGCTCCTTTTGCCAATTCTGCGGTGATGGCAGCAGAAAAGGTGCACCCGGTGCCATGTGTATTCTTCGTGTTAATTCGTTTACTTGTAAACGTATAAAACTCCTTGCCGTCAAATAACAAATCTGATGATTGGGACAGGTCTTCATCATGTCCGCCTTTGATCACAATGTTTTGTACCCCTAGGTCATGCAGTTTTTTGGCTGCTTCTTGTTTATCATCGTTTGTTTGAATGGTCATATTCGTCAGTACTTCGGCCTCTGGGATGTTCGGTGTAATGACTTTTGCAAGTGGAAGCAGGTATTTTTTTAACGCAGCAATAGCTTCTTGCAATAATAGCGAAGCCCCGCCTTTGGCAATCATCACCGGATCGATGACAACATTTTCCCATTTGAATGCGGTGATATTTTCAGCAACCGTCTCGATAATTTCCGCATTGAACAGCATCCCTGTTTTCAATGCATCAACGCCAATGTCTTCACCGACAGCCTGGATTTGCTTAGCAACAGCCTCTTGAGTCATCGGATATACGCCATGTACACCCAATGTGTTTTGTGCTGTTACGGCTGTCAAAGCTGACATGCCAAACACATTTAACTCCTGAAAGGTTTTAAGGTCTGCCTGGATTCCGGCGCCGCCGCCCGAATCAGAACCGGCAATGGTTAAGGCTCTTTTCATCATCGATCCCTCCTTAATATGAAACGGATTTGAACGAACCAAATTTGCTAATATCTTCACCTGTAACTTGTGCCAATTGATTTAAAAACTCAACTTGAAAGCTGCCAGGGCCGGCGTCAGCAGTTTTTGCCGCTGCTTTTTCAGCCGCTATTCCGTAGTATGTTAAAGCAGCAACCGATGCAAGGACAAAATCTTTTTCCACACCTGCAAACGCGCCAATTACAGAAGTTAATAGACAGCCTGTGCCTGTCACCTTCGTTAAGATCGGATGCCCATTCGAAATGATGTAGGTCCTTTTTCCATCGGAAATGATATCTTCCTTTCCAGTAATCACAACCACGCAATTCATTTTTTGCGCTGCTAAAGCGGCAAGTTCGATGACATTTCCATTCGTTTCTCCGGCATCGACGCCTTTAATTTCCCATTTCTCGCCTACGACATTGGCTATTTCTGCGGCATTTCCTCTAATAATGGAAACCCTTACTTCCTTCATGATTTGTTGTGCTGTTGCCGTTCGATAGTTTGTTGCCCCGGCACCAACCGGATCGAAAATGACTGGCACACCGTTTTCATTCGCGGACTTTCCGGCAATCAGCATCGATTCCACAGTTTGCGGATTCAGCGTTCCGATGTTTAACACTAAAGCACTAGCAATTCTCGCCATATCGGCTACTTCTTCTGCTGCATAGGCCATAACTGGGGACGCGCCAAGAGCAAGCAGTCCATTCGCTGTGAAATTCGTTACAACCACATTTGTGATATTATGTACAAGCGGATTTACTTCCCTAACTTTTTGTAAAACTACTTGTAAATCATCATGCTTCATTGGAATTCTCCTTTTTAATAAGTAAAAAAACCAGGCCATAAAAGGACCTGGTTACATAAACAAAAAATCGTGTCTACTTTCCTACGCTGGCATGATCCAGTTCAGGTCCGAAGGGTTAGAAACAATTGTTTCTTCTCAGCCCGATGATAGGCACCCCTAGTAGTGATACATTTATTCAGTTCGTAATAAATATTACTCTTATAAAATTCATATGTAAAGGATTATTTTACTTAAGCCTTTGCTAACTCTATGATGTCTTTCAGTTCATTTGTGAAGCCCTTAACAGCCCGGTTTTCCAAAACAGTCACCGGCACGCCGAGAAAACCGTACTTTTCCACTTCCTTTTGGTATTCGGGATTTTCGGAAATATTTCTCGTTTCAAAAGGAATCCCTTCCTGCGAGAGTACTTGTTTGACCATCGTGCATTCAATGCAGTCGTTGGTTGTATACACCAATACACGCTTGTTCATATTCCAATTCCTCCGGATTTCAATCACAATACTACAACTTCTGCTTAAGTCTATCAATTTCCGACAAGAGCGAGGCGGGAAATGTCTATTTCTGCGCTTTCCCAAGGAATAATAATGATTCATCCCTTTAAAAAGTCCGTCTTAAATAAGAAAAGCTTAATGCTTCCGCCTAGCGGCTTGTGACCTCGAGCCGCTGGCGCCTGGAGCTGGACAATTTTCAAAATAAGAACTTATAAATTCATATATTATAAAAAAACAACGGCATCTTTTGTGCCGTCCAAAAAATACGAATCTATTCTTTCATCGCTTTATTAAACATATATGAAATAGCGACAACAGCAACTAAAAACAATCCAAGGATTGTATAAAGCCCGTAATTCATTTTGCAGCCTCCCCCTGAACAGATTAGAAACACCTTTTAACACTTACGTATTTATCTGTGGCGTCTTAACAAAAATACCCGCATATCTAAAAAACTACCAATTATTTTTATAACATATAGCATAACCATGGTCAAGGCAATCCCCAGTTACAACTTTGTGAACATTACTAGCACTTATTGTTAACATAATATTTTTACATTAAATTTAAGATTCCCACCCAAACCGCCAATTCAACCAAACAAAGAAAAGCCCTCATGAACATTCATGAGGACAAAATTAACCAAAACAACACTGTCCACCCCAGACGGACAAAATGCCAATTTGTCTTTTTGTGGTGCCTGACACCATTATTTCCTCGTTGCAACACCTGTTAGGTATGTAAGGAAGACGTGGGTGCCGAGTTTGACGGTTGTTTGTACTGTGGTGTCTTTTAGCGGGTCGAGGCAGACGATGTCCATGGCGTTTAGTTTTGGGTGTTTGGCTGCTGTTAGGACGCTGTCGAGTAGTTCGGCGGTGGTCATGCCTCCTGGTGTGGATGCCGGGACGCCCGGGGCGTAGGCGATGTCGAGGCAGTCCATGTCGACGGTCATGTAGATGAGGTCGACTTTTGCTGACAGTTCTTCCAGGCACCCCTTCACAGTTTCAACAATGCCTTTTTTCCGTGCCCGTCCTAATGTAATATAGTTGACTCCGTGCTTGTCGGCATATTCTTTTAAATCCTTTGTGTTGAAAAAGCCGTGAAGCCCGATATTGTATATATTAGAGCCTTCAACAACACCGCTTTCAATCAGGTTCCGCATCGGTGTTCCATTCGATGGACCGTTATCCGCCAAATCACGCAAATCAAAATGGGTATCAAATTGGAGAATCCCAATTTTTTGATCTGGCTTTGCCTTATGAAGCCCTTTGACCATCATCGCCGTGATCGAATGATCACCGCCGATGGCACAAACCTTAGAAGCTGTAAAAGTCCGATGAATAGCTTCTGATGCCTGAATGATATTCTCATGGCAACGAGGGATATCTGTTACATGCATGGGGACATCTCCAGCATCCAGCACCGTCAATTCCGTCAAATCCACATCTTCGTCCAGATTATAGGTCGTAAAGCCTTTCCACATCCGGCGAAAAGCATCAGGATATTCAGAGGCTCCTGATGCGCTGATGGATGAACGGGATAGCGGGACGCCTACAACCACCACATCTGCATCCTTACATTTTGCCGGATCAGATTCAGCTGTCAATGGTTCAATCCATTCATGAACCTTGGAAATAGTCCCCCCCTTCTCAGGGCGTACCCATGTAAAACTTGGAGGATTTAGTTTTGGGTAAAGGAAACTTTTCATACTAACTGTCCTCCCCTGACGGCTACCCGGCCATTTTTCACTACAGTATCCACATGGTTGACCCCATATGAATATTGAAGCTTCATATAATTAGGAACATTAAAAATGGTCACATCGCCTTTTTTACCGGCTTCTAGGCTGCCAATCTCCTTGCCGCGGTTAATCGCATGTGCTGCATTGATGGTTGCTGCCGTAATGACCTCGGCAGGTGTCATTCCCATTTTCAAACAGCCCAAACTCATAATAAACGGCAGCGAAACAGTTGGTGATGAACCAGGGTTGCAGTCGGTTGAAAGTGCAACTGGAACACCTAAATCAATCATTTTCCGGGCATTCGCCGATTCTGCCATTAAAAAGTAAGCAGTACCTGGCAGCAGCACACCTACAACACCCTTTTCAGCCATTGCCTTCATGCCTTTTTCAGATGCTTTCAACAAATGGTCTGCCGACACCGCACCGACTTCAGCAGCCAGTTCTGCCCCTTCATACGGCTCGATCTCGTCCGCATGGATCTTTGCCAGCAGCCCATGACGCTTACCTGCTTCTAGAATCCTGCGGGACTGTTCGGGTGTAAACACACCTTTTTCACAAAAAACATCATTAAATTCGGCGAGTCCAAGCTCAGCCACTTGCGGAATCATTTCGTTAATGAGCACTTCAACAAACTCATCCGGATTGTCCTTATAGTCTTTTGGCACCGCATGTGCCCCCATAAATGTCGGAACTACATCGATGACATGTTTGTCATTCAGCTCTTTTGCTACTTTCAGCTGCTTCAGTTCGGTCTCCCATTCCATGCCATAGCCGCTTTTTGCCTCTACTGTAGTCACCCCATGGCGCAAAAATTGATTTAACCGCTCGTAGCTTTCAGTAAAAAGCTGCTCAGCGCTTGCGGCCTGCGTGGCTCTCGTCGTGGCATGAATCCCGCCGCCGGCATTCATAATATCCATATAGGTGGCCCCTTGCAGACGCATATTAAATTCATTTTCCCGGCTGCCGGCAAAAACTAAATGAGTATGCGGGTCAACCAGACCTGGCGTGACCAATTTGCCTGTTGCATCCACCACTTCGGCTTCAGCAAGGCGGGCACCGTACTTTTTCACTAATTCTTCATCCGTGCCGACAGCTTGGATGACTCCATCCTCGATCCAGACACTGCCATTTTCGATTATTTTCAGCTCAGACATCGCACCTTTAATAAGGGGAGCTCCAGAGCTCCCCTCTAAGGTTACGAGCTGAGAAGCATTTCGAATAAAAAGCGCTTTACTCATTCGTTTCCATTCCTTTCAAGTATTTATCTAAGTTGGTATCATGTCCATTATCATAGCTTAAAAAGCATTTGTTTAAGGCTCTACCCTGAAATAACTGTGGATAACTTTACTTTTAGCAGTTATTTCATTCATTGATGTGCCATTTTTTTGCATGGATGTCTGTTTCAATGTTGATTTTCAGCAGGGTACTCACTTAATCGGAAGAATTCCGCTTATTTTAAAAAAATAGCGGTTAGTCTGAGAAATAGGCGGAAGTTTTCC
>NZ_BCUZ01000045.1 GCF_001591485.1 Neobacillus fumarioli NBRC 102428
GGGGCTAGGACGCTTGCGCTTGACAATTTTCGAAGTCAACATTTTCTTTCTTACTTGATCAGGAAACCCACCCGGGCCAACGGAAAAGGGACAGAGTTTGCAATCTGTCCCTCTTTACTATTCTTTTTTGTCTCCAAGGGCGAAGGTGATCTCCGCCTCACAGGCAATTTCCCCGTCCACTGTGGCAACAGCCTTTCCTTTGCCAATGGAACCCCTCACGCGAACCATTTCTACTTCTAGCCGCAGTTGATCGCCAGGTTTCACTTGACGTTTAAAGCGGCAATTGTCGATTCCCGCAAAAAATGCCAGCCGACCGCGGTTTTCTTCTTTTTTCAAAACGGCAACGGCTCCGACTTGTGCAAGTGCCTCAATGATCAAGACTCCTGGCATCACCGGAAATTCTGGAAAATGTCCATTGAAAAATTCTTCATTCGCCGAAACATTCTTAATCCCGACTGCACGCTTTCCTTCTTCTACCTCCAAAATTCTGTCCACAAGCAAGAACGGATAACGATGAGGAATAATTTCTTTAATTTGCTGGATATCAAGCATATACCCTAATACCTCCTACTAATAGCAAGTGATCTTTCCTATTTTACTATTAAATGCATACAAAAAGGAAGAGTAGCGGTCCCTTCCCAAAAACGATCTATTACTTTTTATTAACCAAATCACGAATATGTACCCAGGTCGATGGTTTGAATACATCGGCTGCTTTGCCGTCTCCAAGCACGCTAAACCCGACGACAGCACCCGCCATTAAGCTGACACACATAAGGATCACGAGCAGAACAAGACGCAACCAGATCGGTATAAGACGAATTCTCACTCGTTTCTTTTTAGTTGTTATGCCATGCTGTTCTTCCATGTCCATCTCTTAGTGCTCCTTAGATTTTCTTTTCGCAGGTTGATCTCTATTCTCCTAAACCGTTTAAGCAGCCGTATTATGTCTTTAGTTTACTCTTTTGCTGAAAATAATACATTAAATTTTTTTTCCAAACTTCAGCCCAAAATAAAAAAGCCCAATGACCAAGGCTTGTCCACCCGTTTCATTAGACTTTTTCCTTTTATTTATCGGTATAAAGGGCAGGACATAAAACAATCCTGTTTGGTTACTTTAAGATCAGCCTAATTTTCGATTTGGAATCCGATCAATATTATCAAGCATGACCCCTGTTCCAATTGCTACGCAATCCATTGGATTTTCTGCTACAAGTACCGGAACCTTTAGCTCTTCTGCAAGCAGCATATCAATTCCATGCAATAGCGCTCCGCCGCCTGTTAGAATGACACCGCGGTCAATGATGTCAGCGGAAAGCTCTGGCGGTGTGCGTTCGAGTACACTTTTGGCCGCTTGAACAATCACGGAAACGGATTCTCTTAGTGCTGCTTCAATTTCTTCGGAACGGACTGAAATCGTACGCGGCAGACCGCTTACCATATCACGGCCACGGATTTCCATTTCTTCTGAACGCGATCCCGGAAAGACAGTTCCGATGTTAATTTTAATATTTTCCGCTGTACGCTCACCAATTAACAGCTTGTACTCGCGTTTAATGTAGTTCAAAATCTCCATGTCGAACTTGTCGCCGGCCATTTTAATGGAGGAAGACGTTACGATATCGCCCATTGAAAGTACAGCAACATCCGTCGTTCCTCCACCGATATCTACTACCATATTTCCGCTAGGCTGGAAGATATCCATGCCTGCGCCAATTGCCGCTACTTTCGGCTCCTCTTCCAGGTACACCTTTTTACCGCCGCTCTTTTCAGCTGCTTCACGAATCGCTTTTTGCTCAACGCTTGTAATATTCGTTGGACAGCAAATCAAAATGCGGGGTTTTGATAAAAAGCCCTTCACATTGAGTTTATTAATAAAGTGGCGCAACATTGCCTCTGTTACATCAAAATCAGCAATGACGCCATCTTTTAATGGACGAATGGCCACAATATTGCCAGGTGTACGTCCTACCATGCGCCGAGCCTCTTCGCCAACTGCTAAAACCCGATTTGAATTTTTGTCTATCGCAACAACTGATGGTTCATTTAATACAATGCCACGGCCCTTCACATGGATCAATACGTTAGCCGTTCCTAAATCAATCCCTATATCCCTTGCAAACATTCTCTTTCCTTTCCTCCTCAAAACGGAATCCTCTTATCTTCCTAATTGAATATTGTACCATATTCATTAAAATTTCCATAACGTTTTATTTCAATCGCTGTATTTTTTTGATGAAAATTGTCGGAGTGAAGGATTGAAGAGAATTATTATTTTTTAATAATGAAAACTTTTGATTATTTTACCGTCTCCCCCTCCTTTTCTTCTTTCTGATATTTCATTTTCGTTGCCTCGCCGCCCCGTAAATGGCGAATAGATTTATGATAATCTAATATTTCTTTAACCTCGTTTGCAAGTTCTGGATTAATCTCAGGAAGCCTTTCGGTCAAATCCTTATGGACTGTACTTTTGGATACGCCAAACTCCTTCGCAATCACGCGAACTGTTTTCCTCGTCTCCACGATATACTTACCAATCTTGATAGTCCTCTCTTTGATGTAATCGTGCACACTCTCGCCCTCCCTAAATTGGATGTGAGACATGTGAAATGAGACCCGCTTATCACTTCGACGAAATACTGCTTCCGTGTGGTGTCAGGCACCGCCCGTGGACAATTGTCCGCCTCCAGTGGACATTGCTGCATATTGGGTGTCTATCTTGGTGTCAGGCACCAGACGGCAGAAAGTAGGTACTTTCTGATCATACGATGAATAATCATGTCCTTGGCTGAATATCCGTTAACTTCAAACGACTCCTCACCTCAAACACTCTCTTTGTAAAGGTTTGTAACATTTTATTAGCTTGGATATGGGTTTATGCACAAAATCCACAATAGGGACAAGGGGTTTCTGAAGTTTTTTGAAAATTGGACGGTACGTACTTTTTTTCACAATTCTTAAGAGCGGCATTTTCTACTAGTTTTGAAGAAAATCGTTTCATTTCTTGTCGTATTTTCCGGGAAATTTGTCGAGAGGGTAACAGATAGTTTAAAAATGTATAATAGGGTTATGATCTCAATGAAAGGAATAAAGTTATGACACCTTTTACAGAAAATGTAATTTCTATTATTCGAAATATCCCTGAAGGTAAGGTGATGACGTATGGTCAGATTGCCAGCCTTGCCGGTAGTCCCAGGGCGGCCCGCCAAGTCGTTCGTATTCTTCACTCGATGAGTAAGAAATACCGTCTTCCCTGGCACCGGATTATCAATGCCAAAGGTCAAATCGCCCTTCAAGATGATGAGTCCTATCATGACCAGTTACTGTCCCTTGAAGCGGAGGGAGTTGAAGTTGGGCTTAATGGGATCATCGACTTAAGGAAATATCAGTGGCATCCCGAATGTAAAAAAATAGACCAGGCTTGAAACCATGGTCTATTTATTCAAAACTCATTTGATCTTCATGAAAATATTTTTCACCTTATTTACCGGGATCTGCGAGCCTCCTCTACCTTGGACTCCTTCGACCATCATAGCGATCAAAAGGTTCGGCGAGTCGGTGTTGTAGGCAATAAACCAGCCGTTTTCCGTGCCGGTTGTGCCTTGTTTTTCCTTTATTTCTGCTGTACCCGTTTTTCCTGCAAGCGGGTAATCAGCTATATCAGCACTATGGGCAGTCCCGCTCGGATCAGCCACAACCTTGCGCAAATCTGCCGCAACTACTGCTACATTTGCGCTAGATACCACAGCAGGCTTCAACACCTGACCATGTTGATCATCCGCTAATAGGATTGGCTTCAACATATTGCCATTGTTGATAAAAGGCGTGTAGGCGGCCATTACATGAACAATACTCATTTCGATTTGCCCTTGACCGTAGCCGGAATCTGCAAGTGCTATGTCCCCATTCATCGTACCATACGTTGATTTTTCCAGCGGGTAGGCATATCCCATATCCTGATCAAAGCCGAACTTCTTCAACCCCGAAATAAACGCGTCCTTCCCTATATTTAACGCCGCTTGGGCAAAATAAATATTGTCGGAAAAAACGAATGCTTTTTCCAAATTTACCGGACTGGCCTCATGCACTCTTGTTACATAATAACCGCCCCATGAAGCGTCTTTCTGCCACTTCTTCCCGCTAATGTTTACTTCTTGGTCTGGCTTTATGGTGCCGCTGTCAAGGCCTATTGAAGCTGTAATGGCCTTCATTACCGACCCAGGTGCATATGTCTGTTTAAAGCGTGTGGTCAGCGGCTTCTTCGGATCATCTTGAAGGGCCTTCCATTCATCAGCCGAGAACCCAAGAACAGCCTGATTTGGGTCGAATGACGGACTGCTTATGAGTGCCAGCGTTTCACCCGTTTTCGGGTTCATCGCCGAAGCGGCCCCAGCCTCTCCGTTCATTTCTGTAAAAATCTTGGCCTGAAGCTCTGCATCAATTGTCAGCTTGACATCTTTGCCATCTGCAACTGGTTTTTCTGCAAGCACGGTCTGGCCTCCATCCTTTTTTTTAATGATGATTTTAACGCCGCTTGTGCCTTTCAGCTGTTCATCCAACACTTGTTCAAGGCCTCTTTTTCCAATCAAATCACTGCTGGTATATCCCTTTCCTTTTAACTGGGCCAGTTCATCTGCTGTTATCGGTCCAATATAACCGATTAGCTGGGCGGCTGCCTCTTTGTAAGGATAGAGCCGAGCTTCGACCTTTCGTGTCTGCACGCCATCAATTGCCATCAGTTGTTTAATCCGCTCCGTGCATCGAGCGCGACTTTTTTCAACGGTACAAACAGCCCCGGCTTTACCCAGCTGGCATTCAGTTCTTTGTTGATTTGTTCTGGTGTGGTTTTTAGCAGGCTTGCCAATTGCTCGAGGCCCGGTTCTTGAATTTTGCCTGCCACTGCGCCCACTTCATACACCTGACCGTTGACAGCCAGTCCTTTGCTATTGCGATCTAGAATTTGTCCCCGTTTTGGCAAGGTTGTAGAGAGCTGAATCTTGTCTCCTTCTTGTAATGGCGGGAAAATAAACCCCGTGTTCCAGTCAATATACCAATTCGTCTGATCGTCTCGTTTTTCTTTTTTCAATTGGGCTTGATAACTGAAATGAATGGGTCCTGCAATGCTGTTCATGTTAGCAGTAAAAGAATAGTGGGCTTGGTCTTTTTTGGCTTGTGTGTCGTCTTTAGGTTTTGTGAAGTTAATCTTGAGGTTGTTTATTTGCAGGTCATTGTAGAGTTTTTTATAACGGGAAGTGAAGTCATCCTTGGTGATTTTCTTCTTAGCATCATCGCTAAGGTAACCATACATCTTATCAAACTTTTGCTGATTCCATAAAGCTATGTACTCCGCGAACCGGTCCCCGGGTGTCGGCTCCTTACTGCATCCAGCAAACAACACACACACCACCAACAACAGCAAAAGATTCGCCAAACGTTTCAAACAAATCCCCCCTTTTTTTACCATTGTAACACAGAAAATCAACACCTGACACCCAGTTTCACCGATTGTCCACTGGAGGCGGACAAATGTCCACGAGTGGTGCCTGACACCAAACTCAACAAAAAAAAGAGGAAAGTATATTCCTCTCCCCTTTATGATGGTGGTTATGAGTTTGTGTTTGTGTCGGTTGTGTTGCTGTTTTGGTCTGTGTTTTGGCTGTTATCTGAGTTTTGGTCTGAGCTTTGGTTGGAAGATGGTGTATCAGTTGTGCTTCCTGAGTCGTCCATATTTTGTTGGTCTTCTTTTATTTTTGGAAGTTGTGTTGATTCTTCAGATGTGTTGCCTGATACATTTGTTTCAGCAAGGGTGCTTAGCGTCTTGTTGATATAATCTGATGGGTTTACCGCAACACCATCTTTGCGAATTTCAAAATGAACGTGTGTTCCAGCTTTTTCGTTATACAAGCTCTTGCCAGCTTGAGCAATTACATCGCCTTGTTGTACCTTGTCTCCAACTTTAACTTTGATGTTTTTAATGGATTGATATTGTGTAACAATTCCTTTATCATGTTCGATTTCGACAACATTTCCAAGCGTTGCATCTTCGTCGACACGGGTAACCTTTCCACTTAAGGATGCTGTCACATCAAAGGTTTTACCGTCTTTTGATGTAATATCGATACCGGTATTTGGCTGATACGTATTATTGTAAAATACTAATGATGCTTCCTGGTCTGACGGCTTCCCGTTGAAATCATAGAATTTCATTTTAATGACAGCAGAGTCAGGATTTTTAACCGGCATTTTGAAGTTTTCCATCGCTTTGTTCACTTCAACTGACGGCTCGTTAAACTGCTTACCTGAAGAGTCTGTAGAGTTGTAGCTATATTTGTTCGTGTCTGTGCTGCTTGACTGATACCATAGAACCCCGGTTAAAATGATTGCTGCACTAGCGATATACAAGCTTGGAAACACCCAACGCTTTTTGAAAAAGCGTTTCATTTTGGAACCTTGAGAAGATCGTTTGTTTTCTTCCTCTCTCATTTTTCATCACCTCAGCAATCATTCTGAACAGATAAGTAGAATTATATACACTAGTCTGGAAAAATTTTTTAAAAAGTTTATTTTTCGACAGCGGGTTTATTTTTATGCATGAAAGTGGGGATTTTTTTAAATGATAGGAGGGCCTGTTGTTTGCAGCTTGACTCGAGCTTAAAATTGAAAAAGCCAGGTATCAACCTGGCGATCATTGAATCCTTTAATTTTTGGCTGTCATCATCGCAAGCAAACTATCTGCTGAGGTGATTTGGACTCCCGAATAGTAGTGTTCCACAATGTCCTTATAGGTCTTGCCCTCGGCTGCCATTCCATTTGCACCATATTGGCTCATGCCGACACCGTGTCCATAGCCTTTTGTTGTAACGACAATCATATTGCCTTTTCGTTGCCAGGAAAAATCAGAAGACATCAGACCCAGTTTCTCGCGGATGTCCTTGCCGGTTAAAATTTTTCCATTAAAATCAACTTTCGCGACGCGTTTTCCAGCGGTATGGGCAATAATTTTTCCGATTGGGCCTGATGTGCCGATTTTCACGCCAAGACGATTTTCAAAGTCTTTAACAGTGAATTCCATTTCCCCGTTAAATTTAGGAGAATTTTTATCCCATGGACTTGATACACTGCGCAAATAGGGAATGCTACCCGACCAATAATCCTCGGAATTTTCGGTGTAACCGTTGCTGGTGGAGAAGAACTGTGCCTGAATCGGCTTCCCATCATAGGTTATAATTTGACCGCTCGTTGCCCGTACTGCATCTAATATTTTTTTATATTTCTTATTATAGTCCATGCCCCAGGCTTTCTTTAGTTCATCTTCACTTTCATAAGCCTGATTTAGTGGTGTATCGGTCACCTCGGCACCTTTTGGAGCGCCCGTCGTATCCTTGCTCAGCAGACGATTTACGATATAGGTTCTTGCTGTCAGTGCCTGTGCCTTTAGAGCTTCTTCTTTGAACTCAGCTGGCATTTCTGCAGCCACCACACCAACGAGATATTCCTCCAACGGAACCTTTTCGATTCTCTTTGTTCTGGAACGATAGACAGATACTTCTATCGCTTCATCCGCTTTGGATAGGGAGACTGATCTTTTCGGCGGGGCCTTAGAATTGATCCTCCCTCCCAATTTTCCAATGGCCTTCCCCTCCGAAAAAGGAATCACAAGCAATGAAGGAATAATCAGCGACAAGGCAATAAGAACCGATCCTAGTACAATGAGTGGTTTGAACTTATTCATGCTTATAGCCTCCAGTATGTAAAATTCATAACCCGCCTCAAACAAACAGGTCTTTCACAATTCATACATATGGAAACGGACAAGCATTTATTACTGAATTTTGGTGTCAGGCACCGCCCGTGGACAAATTGCCGATTTGTCCATGTGGGGTGGACAGTTTGAGGGCTTCTCTAATTTTTTATAGATGATGTTTTTTATATTTGTTGTGGTTATTTGGAAAAGTTATAAAGAACTGAAGCGGTAGGACAATTGGTATCATAGAACGAAATGGGTGTCATATTCTAATAGTAGAGCGCATAATAATGGAGTCAAATGAAAAACAGGACCCGTCGTTCGGCAGGCCCCGTTGTTTTTGGTACGTTTAATTCCACGTATCCGTGTGTGCCAACTAAGATGTGGAAATGATCCAGCAAATTCCTCAAATACCACTCTTGTGACATTGTATGCATTCACGTACGTGTGCGTAACTTCAATTATTCAGATTCATGCTGAAAGTTATTTCCAAACTTACGCATTCATATCGGATACGTATTTTTCCACCTCGATGAAGATTTCATCCGGTTCGCTTACACGTTCAATGTCGGCTCCAAGTAACGCCAACTTTTCGTGGAAGTTCACATAGCCTCGGTCTAAGTGCTTTAATTCCGTTACCCGTGTGATTCCTTCTGCTACTAAGCCAGTCAAGATTAATGCTGCAGCAGCACGAAGGTCGGTTGCCGCAACTTCGGCACCCTGTAAGTTACAAGGACCATTTAAAATGACCGAACGGCCTTCAATTTTAATATCGGCATTCATACGCCGGAATTCTTCCACATGCATGAACCGATTCTCAAAAACCGTTTCGGTAATCATTGAAGTGCCTTCCGCACATAAAAGCAGTGCCATCATTTGCGATTGCATGTCGGTTGGGAATCCCGGATGCGGCATTGTTTTGATGTCAACCGCTTTTAACTGCTCTGGGCCAATAACCCGAACGCCATCCTCTTCCTCGGTAATGGTAACACCCATTTCCTCCATTTTTGCAATCAATGAAGAAAGATGTTCCGGTACAGCACCCTTTACAAGTACATTGCCTCTTGTGATGGCGGCAGCGACCATAAAGGTACCTGCTTCGATACGGTCGGGTATAATGGTATGTTCTGCACCAAATAATACGTCAACACCTTCAATACGAAGCGTGCCCGTTCCTGCACCCCGAACTTTTGCGCCCATTTTGTTTAAGAAGTTTGCTAAGTCAACAATTTCGGGTTCCTTAGCGGCGTTTTCAATGATAGTTGTTCCTTTAGCAAGAGTAGCCGCCATCATGATATTTTCTGTTGCGCCTACGCTTGGGAAATCCAAATAAATCTTTGCCCCTTTTAAGCGGCCCTTTACTTCTGCTTCGATGAAGCCATTTCCTACTTTTACCGTTGCCCCCATAGCTTCAAAGCCCTTAAGATGCTGATCAATTGGCCGGGAGCCAATTGCACAACCGCCAGGAAGCGCTACACGAGCCCGGCCATTACGGGCGAGTAACGATCCCATTACAAGAACAGAGGCGCGCATTTTCCGAACATACTCAAATGGCGCTTCCTCTTTTAACTCTCTGGATGCATTAACGACAACTGTATTATTTACAAAGCTAACTTCAGCATGTAGGTTGCGTAAAACTTCATTAATTGTGTATACATCGGAGAGTGTAGGTACATCACGAATTACACTTTTTCCATCACTTGCTAATAAGGTTGCAGCGAGAACTGGCAGAACGGCATTTTTTGCTCCTTCTACTTTTACCGTTCCATTAAGCCTTTGTCCGCCGCGGACGATGATCTTTTCCAAGAGTATTCCCCTCCGCGTCCATTTTCTCTATATTAATATTCAATCGTAATGATAGGGGTTCCTACTACAACGGTAGTTCTTGAGCCCAATCCTTCGGAGCGTATGCCAATTTGCAGATTCATATGATTTTTCTTCGTCTCAATGGAATCTGAAAACATTGGCGATGCAGCTGAAATAGACATGAATGATTTTTCTTGTAACGCTTCGATTTTCTTCGCTTTAAATATAGATAGAAAATGATTCACTGTTTTAGGTAAAGCCGTATCAATCTTATCACTTGCGATCCCTTTCATACAAGAAAAAACTGTTGGTTTTTCATGAAAAATGTCAGTTAGCCTATTTTTAAACAGCGAGCTTGCGAAAAAAGCCTCCTCACGCTTGTTCCACTCTTTTCCGCTCACACTATAGACTATATACGCACTTGCAGGTTGTTTTCTGTGGGTTGCCAAAATTTGAAGCATTTCGTTGTGGTGTTTGGTTGTTGGAGATACTGCTGTCATTTCCCACTTTTCACTGGTATTTGAATAGGTCCAGTGCCAATTAGGAAATTTTCTTCGAAGACTGCGCGCGTATTCCTCTACTTCCATCTCACTGTTTAGGCCTGTTAGTTGTTCACGTGCATAAAATGACCACTCATCGAGCAAAATATGTTCGGCTTTCAATGCTGCGCCGATTCTCGTTAAATCGTGGCTATTTTGATCTGCTTGAAAAAACGATGCGCCGGATTCATCCGCTTTTTCTGTTTGAAAAAAATTCAGGCCGCCGTTTGCCTCAGTTGTCCGGTTCCCAATCACAACCAGAATTATACTAATAAAAATAAAAATACCTAAAAACTGTTTATTTGTTTTCCCCATTTCTCTTCTCTCCCTTATTACCATTGTTTCCAAGGGAGTGAAAAGCATACTTGGGAAATATCGTCACTTTTAGACATGACGTTACTTTCCGGCTTGCAAAAGGAAATCTTACAGTTAATTTTTCCACACAAAGAAGATTGTACTCAATCTATTTGCAATAGGGAACATGATTGAAGACCTAAATTTTTTCCAATTTACAGCTGTTTCCAGCGGATACAATAAAAATGTTAATGCTTTGCGTTAAAGCAAAGAAGAAGCCAGCAACTTACATATGTAACCAGGAGTAAGGAACTCCGCTTTCTAAGATGCCTCTCGTTGATGAAGCTATTGAAGCTATTTAAAAATCATTGGCAGCTGTCTGGACCATTGTAAATAATCCAGGAAAAAGTTGCTAGCAGATGAGCCAAGAAAAATCGCTAACAATAGATAGAGTACTCTTGCCTGAAGCACATGGTTTGCACGCAGCAATTTCTCAAGGCGGATCGCCTGCAACGCCCACCAAGCCAATGCAATAAATACTAGATGTGACAGGATACTCACCAACGCCATTTGTCCCAAATCATTCATATGGTACCTCCTTTTCACACAATGTTTATTCTATCACATTGCGCCGTAAAATTAGCAGTACCTTTTCATAAAAAATTAAAAAAGCGGTGTCAGGCACCGCTCGTGGACAAATTGCTGTTTTGTCCACGTGGTGTGGACAGTTTTGCTTTCTTTGAGAAGGATGGGTTGTTTGATCTATCCACCCCAGGAGGACAATTGTCCACGGGTGGTGTCAGGCACCATTCTTTCGTTTTATTTAAAGAATTGGCCGATGATGTCCAGGTTGTTTTGCATGAAGTTGAAGGCGATGTTTGGTGCTACTCCAAATAGTATTGAGCCAGCGACTGCGACTAGTAGTACGATGACAATTCCAAATGGAATGTCAAGTTTGCTTTTATCTGCTACGGGACGGAAGAACATTTGGGTCATGACTCCGAAATAATAGAAGTATGAAACGACAGTGGTCGCAATCATGATCGCAGCTAGTAGATAATGGGATGTTCCGTAAAATGCTCCGATAAAGATGTTTAATTTGCCGATAAATCCAGCTGTGCCTGGGAAACCCGCCAACGAAATCAGTAAAATTCCCATAGAGACGGCGAGAACTGGTGAGCGGCGATAAAGACCAGCAAATTCGGTAATTTTCGTCGAGCCTGCTTTTTCCGTCACAACCTGGATGATGGCAAACGCTCCAAGGTTCATGAACAAATAAGCAAGCAGGTAGAACCAAATGGAATAGAACATATTCGCCGATAAAGTAGTTAATGCAACAAGTAAATATCCAGCGTGTGCGATACTGGAATAGGCAAACATCCGTTTAATATCCGTTTGCCTTAAAGCTACCACATTCCCAATCATCATCGTTGCGCCAGCAATCACGGCAAGATAGTTTTGCATATTAATAATAATTGGGGCCGATCCCGGTCCATTTGTGACCGCGGCGCCAAATACCGTAAGCAAAATACGAATCACAATCACGAATCCGGCTGTTTTAGAAACAACCCCCAAAAACGCTGTAACAGGGGTCGGAGCGCCTTGGTAAACGTCCGGGGCCCACATATGAAACGGGGCAGCTGCCAGCTTAAAGGATAAACCAACCAGCAACATTAAAAAGGCTAAGCCGAGCAAGTAAGCCTGATTGGCGTCGGATAGGGTTGACAGCTTTTGCGCAATGTCAAGCAAGTTGGTTGTACCTGTCAAGCCGTACGCATAGCTCATCCCAAATAAAATGATTGCAGTGGAAATTCCACCATTGATGACATATTTCATTGCCGATTCATTCGACTGCACATGATCTTTGCGCATCCCCGCCATAATATAAGAAGTAACGGATAATAATTCTAAACCAATATAAAGCGTAACTAAATCACCGCTTGAAGTCATCAGCATCCCGCCGGATACGGCGATTAAAAAAAGATAATAAAATTCACCTTGATATTTCTCCAGCCCGTCCTTTGCCTCATAGCTGACAGCTATAAACATAACGAGCGCGGCACCGAGAAGCAGCAGCATATTAAAAGCAATCGAAAAGCCGTCAATTCGGAATGTATTACTTAAAATGGACTGTGCGGGCCCGCCTGCCATTGAGGCAACAGACATAAGCGCTGCAAAGATGGCCGCAATGCCAATCCAGCCAAGAATGGTTCGGCCCAAGGTTTTCGGCATAAATAAATCAAATACGATAAGTAAAGCTGCCACACCAAGGATGATGAACTCCGGTGTCATTATGCTCCAATTGATCGATAAAAAGTTCTCAGCACTCATCCTTCATCACCCTCCTAACCCAACCAAGATCGTCTCAAGTGCGGAATGAAGCGGAGAGCTCAGAACACTTGGGAATACTCCAATTAACACGATTAACAACACAAGTACCAGAACCGGTATGAATTCAACGCCCTTTAAGTCGAAAACACCAGTAAATTCACGGTGTGCCTGGCCAAACGTCATCCCCAAAACAGCGCGCAGCACATAGGCGGCGGTCATGATGATGCCGATGGTTCCAACCGCAGCAAGCCATGGCAAAGTTTTAAACAGTCCCATAAAGGCCATAAATTCACTGACGAAACCCGACATACCCGGAAGTCCTAAAGAAGCCATTCCAGCTGCAAGCAGGAATCCGGCAGCAAGCGGCATGCCTTTGGCGAGTCCGCCAAGATTTTCGATAAACGAAGTATCAGTCCGTTCGTAAAGAACACCGACAATAAAGAACAATAGCGCCGAAATTAATCCGTGGGAAATGACTTGAAAAATCGCTCCTTGAACGCCCGTCTGATTCATTGCGGCCATCCCCATCAGCACAATTCCCATATGGGAAATGGAGGAATAAGCGAGCACCATTTTAAAATCGGTTTGAATGAATGCAAGAAACGCCCCGCAAAGCAGATTCATGACCCCAAGAACGGCGATAAGCGTAGCGAGCATCTTAAACTGCTCAGGGAAAATGCCCATTCCAAACCGAATTAAACCGTAAGCACCGATTTTTAACAGAATCCCAGAGTGAATCATGACAACAGACGGCGGTGCTTGGACGTGCACCCGCAGCATCCAGCTGTGCAGCGGAAAAATCGGCAATTTGACGCCAAAAGCAATCAGCAAAGAAATCAGTAGGCCCAACTTCAAGCTGCCACTAATCGGGTCACTTGGATCGGCGACGATTTTACGCAGCATTTCGATATTGGTCGTCCCTGTTTTCGCAAATAAAATCATGATCACGATGAGCAAAATGGCAGAACCAAAGCCATTATAAAGCAAGAAACTGAATGCGGCTTTTTCTTTTTCAAAATAACCCCATTTTCCAATCAGGAAAAATGTTGGAATCAAGGTAACCTCGAAGAAGATAAAAAACAATATTAAGTTTTCAGCTGTAAACACACCAAGCATACCGGTTTCCAAGAGAAGGAACAACATAAAGTAGCCCTTCCATTCTTTTTTCACAAACCGTACAGCGCCGATCGCCGATAGGGTTGCAACTACTGCCGTAAGCACGACGAGCAAAAGCTGAAAGCCGTTAATGCCAAGCTCATAGGCTACTGAAAAAACAGGCTCTTGAACGTTAAAGCCGCGAAACTGAATCCATGAATGGGTCACCGAAAAATCGGCTAAATTTTTACCAGCTAAGTAATGGAAATAAATGGCCAACGATAAAAACAATGCTGGCAGTGTGAAAAGAACGCCGACTAGTTTGCAAATCTTTTCAGCCTGTTTTGGTACAAAGGCTAGCACCACGATCCCTGCGAGTGGGGAGAATACCAGAATTGAAAGTATGGAATGTAAATTCATCGTAAGTACCCCCCTGTTAAGGCAAAGATGACAACGAGAACGGCCAGTCCAAGAAAGGCTACGGCACCGTATGTTTGCACCTGTCCGCTTTGCAGTTTCGCCCCCAGCTTTCCCAGACCTTGGATGATACTGGTGACCAGTTTGACAAGACCTTCGACAAGAAAGACATCGATGAAACGGAACAGATAGCTAATGCCCTTTGAGATCGCCACAATCGTCATTTGATAGAATTCATCAATATAGTATTTGTTTAATAAAATCGTATGCAAGATACCGCCTTTGCCGCTTAACCAATCACGCGATACAGAGCGCTTGCCGTAAATGAGCCAAGCAAAGAAACTACCGCCAAGCGAGAAAAGCGTTGCCGCCAGCTGAATCCATACCGGACCTTCTGCATGACCTGAGCCAAGCTTCGCATTGCCTTGAACGAGCCAGTCGCCAAGGTAGGAACCGAACCAAGGGGTGTTCACGTAACCGCCAACGATGGCGAGGACCCCAAGAACGATCATTGGGAACGTCATGGACCCAGGTGATTCGTGTACATGCTTTTCATCCTTCCCGCGGAATTCTCCGGTAAATACTAGGAAGAACAGGCGGAACATATAAAATGCTGTAAAGAACGCCGCAATTAACGCAAGCAAGAAGAGGATCGGGTGTCCGCCTTCCCATGCGGCTGCCAAAATTTCATCTTTACTAAAGAAACCCGATAGTAACGGCACCCCGCTGATTGCGAGTGTTCCGATTAAGAACAGCGGCCCAGTCAGCTTTAATTTTTTCCACAGACCGCCCATTTTTTCGATATCTTGATTGCCGCCGACCGCATGGATCACAGAGCCGGCTGCAAGGAATAATAATGCCTTGAAGAATGCATGCGTCATCAAGTGGAATACGCCGGCAACATAACCAGCAGAGCCTAAAGCAAACATCATATAACCAAGCTGGCTCACCGTAGAGTAGGCAAGCACGCGTTTAATATCGGTTTGCACGAGACCAATGCTGGCGGCGAAAATGGCGGTAAATGCCCCAATTATTGCGATCGTAAGCAGTGCCGTTTTGCTGGCCAAGAACAATGGGAACAGCGCTGCAACCAAGTAGACCCCGGCCGCAACCATTGTCGCCGCGTGAATCAATGCAGAAACCGGTGTCGGACCTTCCATCGCATCCGGAAGCCATGAATGGAGCGGGAATTGACCTGATTTTCCAACAGCTCCTACAAAAATCAGAATCGCCGTTAAGGTAATCATGGTGCCTGACACCTGACCGGCATTGACTGCTTTAAAAATTTCGCTATACTCAAAGCTTTTAGTTTGCCAGAATAAAAGAATCATACCGATGAATAAGCCGACATCGCCGATCCTGGTCATAATGAAGGCTTTTTTCGCAGCAGCCTTTGCTTCTTCTTTGTAAAAATAAAATCCGATTAACAGGAAGGAACCTAGTCCAACCAATTCCCAGAAAATATAGGTTTGCAGTAAGTTTGGCGAAATAACCAATCCCAGCATGGCAAACGTAAATAATCCTAAATACACATAAAATACCGAAAAGCGCTCATCGCCGTGCATATATCCTTTTGAATAAGTGTGCACAAGGAAGCTGACGAGCGAAACGATAAACAGCATTAATGCATTTAATTGATTGACTTCAAAGCCCGCTGTTATATGAAGATCTCCTATCGTAAGCCAATTGAATTTTGCGCTGTAGGTCGGCTCAAAAAAACGCTGGAATAACACCACGATCGAGAAGACAAGTGATACAAATGTGGCGAGAATCCCCACATAGGCGCTTCGCTCTTTCAATTGCTTACCGATGAGAAGAAGGATTACAAAAGATACTAGCGGGAAAAGCGGTATGAGCCAAGCATTTTCCATCCTTAATCCCCCTGTGCGGCGGCACCCTTTAGATCTAGGTCTGCACAATCCCGCTTTTTTGGCGGAAATTTTTTGTTAGGCTTTCTTGAATCTTGTGCGGATAGACTTAGGGCCGCTGCCATTGTTGTCGGTGTCTCTTTGCTTTTAAAATAGACATCCCTAAGATTTTAGTTTTTCATTTCATCCATTTCGTCAATGTGAACTGTTTTCTTATTACGGTAGACCGACATAAGGATTGCCAGTCCAACAGCTGCTTCAGCTGCGCCAACGGCCATCGCAAACAGGGTAAATACTTGCCCGGTAATCGATGGGTTTAAGCCGTATTTGCTGAAGGTAACCAAATTGATGTTCACCGCATTTAGCATTAATTCAATTGAAATTAACACAATAACAGTGTTCCGCTTTGTCAACGCACCGTATAAACCGATGCAAAAAAGGATTAGGGCTAGTGCCAGAAAGGCCGAAGCAGGGACTGAACTCATTCTTTTTCCCCCTCCTTATCCTCGCGTTTTGCCAGCACAATCGCGCCGATCAAGGCTACTAGAAGTAGAACGGAGACAAACTCAAATGGAATGATAAATTTCGAATAAATCGCCTTGCCGATCTGCATTGTATTGTTTTCATGCAGTACGGTTTGTACTTGCGGGATATCGAAATTGTAGATGCCAAGATACACAGCAAAGGCAAAACCGACAATCCCGATTGCCAATATAATTTTTCTCCATTTCCCAGTCGGTTCTTCACTTTCGTCATATGGCTTGGTTAACATAATGCCAAACAGCATGATAATCGTGACAGCACCAGAATAGATTAACACCTGTACTGCGGCGACAAACTCAGCCGAGAGCAGAATGTAAATGCCAGCGATGCTGACGAAGGTGAAAATAAGGGCCACGACCATGTGAACAACCTTGTTTAGGTTTAACAGCAATACACCGCCGATAATGGCCACCAGGGCGAGAACCATAGATGCGAAAAATTCGCCCGAAAATGTCATGCTTTATTCACCTGCCGCACGTTTTCGTCATTCTCATCCAGCCATTCCAGGTTTTTAAATAACCTATCACGGCTGTATTCAGCGAGCTCAAAATTATTGGTCATCACGATCGCTTCCGTCGGACAAACCTCCGTACACAGGTCACAAAGGATGCAAATCTCAAAATTAATATCATACGTGTCGATGATTTTGCCTTTTTTCGTCGGATCAGGATGCTTCTTCCCCGTCAACTGAATACAATCCGTCGGACAAATATTCGCACACTGATTACACACAATACACTTCTCCGGATAAAACTTCTGAATCCCGCGAAACCGATCCGGCAGCGGCAGCGGCTCATTCGGATAATCATACGTCACCTTCTCACGAGATAACTGCTTTAACGTATACTTCAAACCTTTTGCTAAACCAAGCACGTTTCTCACCCCTTTTTGATGTTGGTGTCAGGCACCGCTCGTGGACATTTCCCTGTTTTGTCCACGTGGGATGGACACCTGTTTTCGTAATGTCAAATTTCGTAATTAGTGCCAGTTACACACCATATTGTTTTACGCGTGTTCTGTCCACTCCAGGCGGACAAATGTCCACGGATGGTGTCAGGCACCGAAGAATAGAGACTTGATCAAGGCGGTTAGGAAGATGTTTGCCAGTGCGATTGGTAGTAGTACTTTCCAGGCGAATTCCATGAGTTTGTCGGCTCGCATTCTTGGGAATGTGACGCGGAACCAGATGTAGATGAATACGACGAAGCAGAATTTGAGTGCGAACCAGACGGATCCGGGAATAAAGTTCAGGAATTTGAATGGTGACATCCAGCCGCCAAGGAATAGTACGGTAATGAGTGCTGACATGGCAAATAGATATACATATTCTGCCAGCATAAAGAAGGCCCAGCGGAAGCCGGTATATTCGGTATGGTATCCGGCAACTAGTTCTGATTCTGATTCCGGCAGATCAAATGGTGTTCGGCTTAATTCTGCGGTCGAGGCTATGATGAAGATGATAAAGCCGATTGGCTGCAGTAAAATAAACCAGCCATGCGCTTGAGCTTCCACAATTTTATTTAAGTTTAAGCTGCCGGATAACAGGATCACTCCCAGCACCGACATGACAAGCGGGATTTCATACGAAATCATCTGGGCCGTAGCCCGTGCACCTCCTAAAAGAGAGTATTTGTTGTTGGAAGCCCAGCCTCCGAGAAGTACGCCGAACACGGTCATCCCGGAAACGGCCACATAATATAGTAAGCCAACGCCGAGATCGGCAAATTGAAACTTATCTGTAAACGGGATGGTTGCTAATACCATGAATGACGGTGCAAAGGCGATGATCGGTGCCAGAATGAACAATGGCTTGTCGGCTAGCTTCGGAATAATATCTTCCTTTAATAGAAGCTTTAATACGTCCGCAACGGTTTGCAATAGTCCCCAGCGACCGCCGACCTGGTTTGGGCCGATCCTGAGCTGCATGAAACCCATGACTTTCCGCTCCGCCAAAATGGAATACGTGACAAATCCTAATACGATAAAAAGTAAAATAACCCCTAGAATAAAGAAGATAATAAAATTAAACCAGCCGGGACTTGACTCGAGCATATTCTGTATCATTAGCCGTCCACCTCTCCAAGTACAATATCAATTGCTCCTAAAATGGCAATCATATTTGCAATGTTTTCTCCCTTTAACAACTTCGGCAGAATTTGCAAATTGTAAAAGGATGGTCTTCTAAACTTTAAGCGATACGGCTCTTTCTTCCCGTCGCTGCAGATGTAACAGCCAATCTCACCACGCGGCGACTCAATTCGGACAAAAGCTTCCCCTTTTGGCGCTTTAATAATTTTAGGCACTTTGGCAAGGATCTCACCGCCGGACGGAAATTGTTCGCACGCCTGCTCCACAATTTTCAACGACTCTTCAATTTCTTTCGTCCGAACATGATAGCGTGCCAGAGCATCACCGCCCTCCTCTGTGATCACATTAAAATCGAAGCGGTCGTAGATGGAATACGGCTCATCCTTACGCAGGTCCCACTTAACCCCGGTCGATCTAAGATTTGCCCCGCTGAGCGAATAATTCAGCGCGTCCTCTTTCGTATACTTGCCGATCCCACTTACCCGATTCATAAAAATTTCATTTCCCGTCACCAAACTATGATAGCCGGCAAGTTGTTCCCGCATATAGGGAACAAATTCTTTTACCTTTTCAATCCAGCCATCGGGTGCATCCCATTTCACTCCGCCGACACGCATATAGTTATAGGTCAAGCGGCCTCCTGAAAGCTCGTTTAAGAGATTGATAATCATTTCCCTCTCACGGAATGCGTAGAGAAAGGGGCTGACAGCTCCAAGGTCAAGCAAAAAGGTTCCCCACCACACTAAGTGGCTGGCGATCCGGTTCAGTTCCATAGCCATAACGCGCAAATACTCGGCACGTTCGGGAATCTCAATGCCCATCATAGTTTCTACCGCATGACAGATCACATAGTTATTGGTCATCGCCGAAAGGTAATCCATCCGGTCTGTGTACGGGATGATTTGGGTATACTGCAGATCTTCCGCCAATTTTTCGGTTCCACGGTGTAAATAACCGATGACAGGAATAGCTTCGGTAATGATTTCCCCATCAAGTTTTACAATCAGCCGGAATACTCCGTGTGTACTTGGATGCTGAGGTCCGACATTCAGGACCATTTCTTCTGTTCTAATCACCTGCTACACCTCCACGTCATACGGCTCATAGTCTTTTCGCAGTGGATGGCCGACCCAATCTTCACCAAGGAAAATCCGGTGCAGGTTCGGATGTCCGGTAAACTGAATACCCAGTAGATCATAGGCTTCACACTCAGGCCAGTTTGCGCCGGCCCATAAAGGAGATAAGGATTCAATTACCGGGGCATCACGGTCCATTTTCACTTTCAATGCGACGGACTGCCGATTTTTGTATGAGTATAAGTGAACATAAATTTCCATATGTGTGACAAAATCTGTTCCATGAAGCTCTGATAGATAGTCAAACCCTAACATCTCGTTATATTTTAAAAATTGGGCCAATTTAAAGTAGTATTCACGCTTCACAACCAGAGTCGGGACATCCTTGGACAGTTTATTAATATAGAAATCTTCTAAAACATTCGGGCCTAAATTTTCTTCAATCACTTTGACATACTTATCTAAATATGGCTGATTCGGTGATGGCTTTGATTCAGCACCTGGTGCATCAGAAACTGCGGCCCCGCCTTTGGCTGCAGCTTTGGCTTTCGCTGCTGCAGCTGCCTTCGCTTTTGCTGCTGCAATGGCTTTCGCCTTTTCATCATCGCCAGAAGCACTGCCTCCGCCCATTGCGGCTACTTTGGCCTTTGCTGCTGCGGCGGCTTTTGCTTTTGCTACGGCTGCTGCTTTTTTCTTGGCAAGATCATCAGCCTCATCAGATTCAGCTGCTTTAGGCTCTGCCTCTGATTCATCTACGATTCCCTCGCGCTTCTTCTTCGCCATCGCTGCT
>NZ_BCUZ01000046.1 GCF_001591485.1 Neobacillus fumarioli NBRC 102428
CTTATGAGTAAGTTATAACTTTCCGTTGAATCGGAATTCCTTATCGGAAAAGATAAGGTTTCCGGTGAAAGCTTTCCGGCTAAAGTGTATTTCCACTATTTTCATCACCTATTATCATGCCCGGCATTTATGATCCACTTGTTGGTTCTGTTCAGAATTACTTGTCCGGCATCTAGCCAAGTGGAAAATAAGAGGATCTTCCATATATAAGATTTAACACCATCTTATGTCCCAATCCGAATTTTTTTACTTCCCAAGCAACCCCATTTTAATGATAACTTTTATACAAAGCCCCCAATAACAATAACATCACAATATCCAACCTCGCATTGAAGGCAAATAAGGTGGACCCCTTCGTCAAGACACTAATTTAAAATTTTTAAGGTGGGTCAGAATCCATTATGGATGTCTGCTTTTAGGAGCTAGAGGTACTCACTGGGGCAGTGGGGTATCCTACTCCATTTTTTCTTCTCAGGGGAGGTTCTGTCAAGGGTGAGCGGAGCGAGGGCTTGCCGTACCCTTGACAGGTTCTCTCCTGAGAAGTATCCTCCCTTAAGGATGAATCACTCCGAGGCCATAAACGGAGGCGGGGGGTTTATAGCCAAGCGATTGGTGAGGGCATTCATAGTTATAGAAGTGGATAAAATTATTAATCTCTTTCCTTGCTTCTCTTGGGCTCTCGTAATCTTTTAAGTAAACCTCCTCATATTTAATCGTTCTCCATAGCCTCTCAGTAACAATATTGTCTAGGGCTCTTCCCTTGCCGTCCATACTAATTCGGATATCTTTAACTAGCAGTAATTCGGTATATTTGGGACTGGTGAAATGGCTGCCCTGATCACTATTTAGGATCTCAGGACGTCCCACCGACAGTGCCCGTTTCACAGCTTCTAAGATAAAGTCAATCTCTAGTGTTTGGTCAAGCTCCCAGCTAACGACAAAGCGAGAATACCAGTCTATTAGGGCCACAAGATACATCCAGCCACGTTGGAGGCGAATATAGGTGATATCGATACCCCAAACGTGGTTAGGATGAGTAATGGCTAAATTTCTAAGCAGATACGGATAAATCCGGTGCTCCAGATTGCGTTTACTAAGGTTAGGGCCAGGAGAAATCCCTGCAATGCCCATTTCCCTCATATGGCGTTGTACGGCCTTACGGTTAATATTTAGTCCATCGGCGTTTAGAACAGCAGTGATGCGTCTGGAACCGTAAAAGGGCCATTTGGTATAAATTTCGTCGATTTTGTGCTTGATAGATACTTCTTCAGGAGAAGGCTCGACTGGCTTATAATACAAGCTAGAACGATTAAGACCAAGCAGCTCAGCCTGGGTAGTGATTGGTAGCTCTTTATCATCCCAATCAATCATCTGAATACGTTCAGCCCTACTCCTTGATTCCAGATTTTTTTTTAAGCCACGACAATTGCGTGGTTAAACGGCCAACCTCAGCGTAGAGGTTTTCAATTTGATTTTCATATTCTGCCTTCATTTGATCTGTTTTTTTATTTTCTTTAGCAAAGATCGGAGGCATTTGTTCAAGAAATGCATTCCTCCATTGCCTAATTTGATTGACATGAATTCCATGAGCTGAAGCAATTTCATTCATGGTCTTTTCTTCTTTTAGGACCTCTAGCACGATTTGAGATTTGAACTCTGGTGTGTATCGTTTTCTCTTCATAAACCTACTTTAACATCTCCTCATTTCGTGTCTAGTTTCTTGGGTCCATTATAATATCAAGTCCATCATAACGGACCCTGCTTTTGACCGCTCAAAAGCACTGCAAGAACATCGGGAACAACTCCTCGAAAAACGTAAGCAGTTAGATCTATTGATTACCAATGTTGAGAAAACGATCGCCATGACCGAAGGGAGAATAAAGATGACCGATCAAGAAAAGTTTGAAGGCTTTAAGAAAAAATTGATTGAAGATAACGAAACACAATATGGCAAAGAAATCCGCGAAAAATATGGTGACGCTGTCGTAGAAAGGTCAAACGCCAAAGTCCTGAACATGACACAAACAGAGTACGATGAGGTGACAGCTTTAGAAAAACAGGTGAAACAAACTTTAGCTGAAGCCTTTAAAACCGGCAATCCAGCAGGAGAGCTGGCAAAAAAAGCTGCCGAACTTCACAAAAAATGGCTCACCTATTTTTGGAGTGATTACAGTAAAGAGGCCCACGCGAATCTTGCGCAAATGTATGTCGACGATGAAAGATTCAAAGCCTACTACGACAAGGAACAACCGGGAACAGCAGAATTTCTAAAGGACGCAATCAAACATTATACAGGAATAAAATAAATGAATCACGTATCAACCTGACACCGAATGGTATCAAGCATTATTTTTTTAGAAAAAATAATGTATTCACTACTGAAATGGTCCAAGCAATATCGATGATTTGGCATTATCTGGAGTATGAACCAAAAGGAGGTGATTTAAAACGGCTCATAAATCCACTGGGGTTTTCCGCGTGCCTGTTATGGAAAACGGGGTTGCGCCGACTGCTCTGAATTTTATGCTGAACAATGATTCCAACCATCATTCCAGTAAAGTTACAGTGATCGTCAAAAGAAGTCCCAACGTATTTTTTCCAGCTGTAAGGGATCTAGTTGAAATCTCTCGCACTCATGTTTCGTTAGCACCAAACCAAACCACCAAAATCGTGATCTTTACTCCAAACTTTGTTGCAGAAGACTTCCTTGATATCACCATCAGAGGAGAGGTAGATGATCTGGAAGATATGCTAGTATACTCTTTTTTAGCAGATAGCACTGGGCAAAACCTCTCTTCTACTGTTTTCAGAAATGAAGAATACACGATGGGGACTAAAAGACACTCGCCTAAATTTATTAGAGACTCTATGGGGTCTCTTTTTTTTGGTGTATGATTAAATTATTCTGGCAGCTAGGGGGATTAATGTTGAAACATCAATCAAAAAGTATCGTTTTGATCGGATATATGGGGGCAGGAAAGACAACGATCGGAAAATTGGTTGCAAAGAAACTTGGCCGTAAATTTGTTGATGTAGATGAAGAAATTGAAAAAGAATTTCAACTTCCTGCTTCAAAAATCTTTGAAACGTTTGGCGAACCGGCTTTTAGGGAAAGAGAGCAAAGTTTGATCGCAAGCCTTGTGCGGCAAGATCAACTAGTTCTTTCTCTGGGAGGAGGAGCATTTTTACAAGAAGAAACAAGAAAGATCTGCTTGTCCTCTAGTCTTGTGATATATCTTGATTTATCATTTGAAAGATGGAAGGACAGATTGGACTTAATTATTGATAGCCGGCCTGTTTTGAAAGGAAAAACGATTCATGAGATGGAAGAACTTTTTTATAAACGGCAGGAGATTTATGCTCATCATCATATAAAAATAGCCGTTGACAGCGGAGAAGCGGATCAATTGGCAGAAGAAATTGTCAAGATAGTCAAGCATAATAGAGGGTGAGAATAATGAAAAAAACAATCACGGTTCGTGGTGTCACCATTGGATCAGGGCAGCCAAAAATCTGCGTTTCATTAATGGGAAGAACAAACGCAGAATTAAGAGAAGAGGCGGACTACATAAAACAAATGGATGTCGATGTTGTGGAATGGCGGGCTGATTTTTTCGAGCAGATCGAAGATGTATCGAAGGTAAAAATGGCGCTGGTCGATATTCGTTCGTCCCTTCCTGACCATCCGATCATTTTTACGTTCCGAAGCAAAAAAGAAGGCGGAGAAAGGGAAGTAAGTTCACAGTATTATTTTTCATTAAATCGGGAAATGGTTACATCTGGGCTGGCAGATTTCATTGATATAGAGTTGATGAATGGCGAACGGGAGATTAGCCAATTAGTAAAAACAGCCCGTGAACATCATGTTTTCGTGATCATTTCGAATCATGATTTTGAAAAAACCCCGCCAAAAGAAGAAATCATCCAGCGCTTGAAAAAGGCGCAAGAGCTAGGAGCTGATTTACCGAAGATAGCGGTCATGCCCCGGACGAAGATGGATGTTCTAACATTATTGGAGGCAACTAGTATCGTGAGCGAAAAGTTTGCAGATGGACCGATCATCACCATGTCGATGGGAGGGCTGGGAGTCATCAGCCGGTTAGCCGGTGAAGTTTTCGGTTCTGCATTAACGTTTGGATCGGCAAAGAAAGCATCAGCACCTGGACAAGTTTCTGTCAACGAATTGCGGCAGGTTTTAAATCTTATACATGCCAATAAATGAAAACAAGCACTCATGACGATGAGTGCTTGTTTGAAGAAGGCATGCCGATGTTAATGCCGTTTCATTTCTTAACGGGGGCCAGATCGACGGCGGGAACGACGGCGACCGGAACGACGACGACTAGAACGGCGACCGGAACCACGGCTAGAGCGACGGCTCGAACGACGGCTAGAGCGCTGGCTCGAACTGCGATTGGAACTTAAACTGGAACGTTCACTTGAGCGGCGTCTTGACGATCGATAGATAATTAAGAGTCTCGAACTGCGTCTTGAGCTGCGGCTGGAACTGCGGCTCACCCTTTCGCTAGATTGACGGCTGGAACGTTGGCTGGACTGACGGCTAGAGCTGCGACTCACCCGTTGACTGGAACGACGGCTAGAACTGCGGCTCATTCGTTGGCTGGAACGGCGGCTAGAACTGCGTCTCGAACGGCTTGACAGCTGGCCTCTTGGGTCTTGATACATAAATTCCTCTAATCCTAACTCTTCAGCACTTCGTACAGCTTCTTGTATTTCTGTTGCAGTATAAAGAACCACACTAATCAACTCCTTTGATTTTTTAACCCCTGAAAGTAAATCTTTCATTGCTTTATCGTATGTGGACGGGTTTTTTCTGTATAGGGAAGATGCTTATTTTTGGTGGTATTTTCAACATTTTTTTCGGACAATTCCAATACAGCAGCCGGGGCGGATGCATAAAGTTTGAATATATTAAACTAAGTATTTGTAAACGTTTTCAAAGATAAAGGTTTATAAATTGAGAAAATTAGACGATTTTACGGTTGAATATTTATATACAAAAACGTATAATAATTCATTATAAAACCTTGGGAGTGAAGATCATGAAGGCAGCAATTATCGGCGGTACGGGATATGGCGCAATAGAGCTGACAAGGCTAATCCATAAACATCCACATTTAACGCTTGGAACAGTTATTTCAAACTCCCAAGCCGGAACCGAATTTAAAAGTGTTTATCCGCATCTATTAAACCTTGTGGAACAGCCGCTTGAAACCTTCAACGTGGAAAAAACAGCAGAAGAAAATGATCTTGTCTTTCTTGCAGCTCCATCTGGCGTGAGCAGCAGTCTTGTTCCACATCTCTTGGAAGCCGGTTTGAAAGTCATTGATTTATCTGGTGATTTCCGTTTGAGGTCGCAAACGACATATGAATCATGGTATAAATATACACCCGCAGCGAAAGAGTTCTTGGATCAAGCAGTCTATGGACTTAGTGAAATTTATCCGGAAAAAATTAAACATGCTAATCTCATTGCGAATCCTGGATGTTATCCGACCGCCTCAACGCTTGGACTAATTCCGGTCATTAAAACAAAGCTTACTGAACCGATGTCTATTATTATTGATGCTAAATCCGGTATTTCAGGAGCAGGAAGAGGACTTTCGCTGAACGCTCATTACGCAGAAATAAATGAAAACTTAAAAGCTTATAAACTCGGAGCACACCAGCATATACCAGAAATTGAACAAGTTCTGGCGGACGAAAGCGGCGTGCCTATAACGATCACCTTTACAACCTATTTAATCCCGATGACAAGAGGCATTATGTGTACGATGTATGTGAAGTTAAACGAAACGATTTCAATAGAAGAGATTCACGAAATATACCGTGAGTTTTATAAAAATAAACCGTTTGTCAGAATCAGACCAATCGGTGTTGTTCCTGCCACAAAAGAGGTTGCCGGATCCAATTATTGTGATATCGGCCTCCATGTTGACCACAGAACAAACCGTCTCACGATCATCTCTGTGATTGACAATCTAGTAAAAGGGGCAGCAGGGCAGGCCATCCAAAACGTAAATATCGCAAATGGCTGGGACGAAACAGCAGGACTTACAGATCTGCCAATCTATCCTTAATAAGAAAAGCGCAAGCGCCTTGGTCAGCCTCAACGGGCTAGGAGCTGGAGCTGGACAATAAAATAAGGGCTAACGAAGGGAGACAATCAAAATTGACACAAGCAACTCAAGCGAATGAAATGATGATTTTGGAAGACGGAAGTATTACCTTACCGAAAGGATTTAAAGCAGGAGGGATGCACTGCGGCGTCAAAAGAAAGAGATTAGATTTAGGATATATTGTTTCGGAAGTTCCTGCCGTAGCAGCCGGGGTGTATACGACCAATCTTTTTCAGGCAGCACCGCTGTTAGTGACACAAGAAGCCATCGCAAAAGAACATAAAATTCAAGCCGTTTTAGTCAACTCGGGAAATGCGAATGCCTGTACAGGGGAACAGGGGTTAAAGGATGCCTATACAATGCAAAAAGCGTTTGCCAGCCAATTAGGGATAGAAGATCATTTAGTAGCTGTAACTTCGACTGGCGTGATCGGAGAGCTTCTGCCGATGGATAAAATCAACATGGGAATTACCCGAATTTTGCAAAAAGAGCATGAAGCGGCTGAGAACTTTTTACAGGCGATTTTAACAACCGATACAACGGTGAAACAAATAGCCGTGCAAATGAAAATCAACGGGAAAACCGTCACCATCGGCGGCGCTGCCAAAGGATCTGGAATGATCCATCCGAATATGGCGACCATGCTCGGATTTGTGACAACAGATGCGAATGTTGCCGAGGAGGATCTTCTTCATGCGCTGAGAGAGGTAACCAACCATACATTCAATATGATTACTGTAGATGGCGACACAAGCACCAATGATATGGTACTCGTTATGGCCAACGGTCTTGCCGGAAATGACCAGTTGACAAAAGATCACCCGGACTGGGGAGTGTTTGTTGACGGCCTCCAGATTGTCTGTCAGTCGCTTGCGAAGAAAATCGCCAGAGACGGAGAAGGAGCGACAAAGCTTATCGAAGTGCAAGTAAGCGGTGCATTCAGCTTGGATGCCGCAAGGGCAGTTGGCAAGGCCATCATTTCTTCCAATCTCGTAAAAACCGCCATTTATGGAACGGATCCAAACTGGGGACGGATTGTGACCGCCATCGGCTACAGCGGAGTTCCGGTAGAACCAAATTTAGTGAAAGTTTCATTAGGGCCGATTACCGTATTCGAGAACGGCCTACCTGTTCTTTATGATGAAGCCCAAGCAAAAGAATACCTGGAACAAGAAAATGTTGTCATTTATGTTGATTTGTACCAGGGCGAATATGGTGCTTGCGCGTGGGGATGCGATTTAACCTATGATTACGTGAAAATTAATGCATCCTACCGTACTTGAGAAAGAGGAGAACGAGTGATGAAGTATCTTGTCATGAAGTGCGGCGGAAGTGTGTTAGAAAATCTGCCAAGGTCATTTTATGAAGACATTGTCAAAATACATGAATTCGGTGAATGGATTCCGGTCATTGTTCATGGGGGCGGTCCCTTAATTACGTCTCTGTTAAAAAGCTTCAATGTGGAAACAACCTTCGTTGGCGGCCTGCGAGTGACAAATGAGCAAGTATTGGACGTAGTTGAAATGGTGTTAAGTGGATCTGTGAATAAAGAAGTGGTCCGAAATATAATCGAAACTGGCGGCAAGGCTTTCGGCATCAGTGGTATTGATGGCGGCCTGCTGCAAGCTGAACCGACGGAAGATGCGAAAACTCTCGGATTTGTCGGCAAGGTTGTTTCGGTAAACAACAAGATCATAGAAGGGATTGTGGATCAAGGTTTCATTCCCGTTATTTCGCCGGTGGGCATCGATGCATACGGCCAACGCTATAACATCAATGGCGATGTTGCCGCTTCGGCGATTGCCAAGTCGTTAGGAGCAAATCTTTGTTTTATTAGTGACATTCCCGGAATTATGGTTGAAAAAGATGGAATCAAACAGAAATTGGATATAGTATCCAAATCGGTTATTGAAGAAATGATCGCTAACCAAACTATCTATGGCGGTATGATTCCAAAAGTAAAAGCAGCCATCGACGGACTCCTTTCTCACATCCCGGAAGTTGGGATTATCAACGGTATTGAGAAAAATAGTTTACTAGATTATGTGAGTGGCAAAAAGATCGGCACAAAAATTGTTTTAGAGGAGGAGATTTTCTATGGCTAACCACGTTCCCGTTCCGCAAATTTCACCCGTCATGGCAACCTACAGCCGTTTCCCTGTCACGATTGTCAAGGGAAAAGGAAGCTATGTATGGGATGACAAAGGAGCGAGCTATTTAGATTTCACCTCCGGAATTGCCACCTGCAACTTGGGGCATGTGCCGGATCAAGTGAAAGCGAAATTGGAAGAACAGCTGCAAAACCTATGGCATTGTTCAAATCTTTACCACATTCCGAACCAGCAGGAACTTGCGGCCCTTTTGACCGCCAACTCTTGCGGTGATCAAGTGTTCTTTTGCAACAGCGGAGCCGAGGCCAACGAAGCGGCCATCAAACTGGCGAGACGCTACGCTAGTAAAGTGAAGGGAAACCCGTCGCCTGTTGTGGTCACATTCAAGCAGTCGTTCCACGGTAGAACATTGGCGACATTAACGGCTACCGGGCAGGAAAAAATCCAGCAAGGTTTTTCACCATTAATGCCGGGATTTCAGCATTTACCGTTTAATGATACCGAGGAACTGTACCAGCTTTATACGATCAAGCCGGCAGCCGTCCTGTTGGAGCTTGTTCAGGGAGAAGGTGGCGTGATTCCGGCAGAACTGGAATGGGTGCAAAGATTGGCTGAAATTTGTAAGGAAAACGATATCCTCTTAATGGTCGATGAAATCCAAACGGGGATGGGAAGAACGGGAACACTATTTGCTTATGAGCAGTACGGAATTGAACCGGATGTGATCAGTGTGGCAAAAGGTCTCGGCTCAGGGTTTCCAATCGGGGCGGTCATCGCCAAGGAAGAAGCAGCCAAAGGGTTTGAACCCGGCAGCCACGGCAGCACCTTTGGCGGGAATCCGTTAGCTACTGCAGCGGGAGTGGCAACCATTACCCAAATGACAAAGACCAATCTGTTGGAACATGTTAGGGAGATGGCAACTCACCTGGATCAGCAGCTTCAAAGCCTAAAAGAAAAGTTCTCGATCATCGAAGATGTTCGCGGGAAAGGGCTGCTGAAAGGATTGGTTGTGAAAGGCAATGCGTTAGAAATTGTTCAAAAAGCGATTGCCAATCAACTTTTGATTTTAACAGCGGGGCAAAACATTGTCCGGATTTTACCGCCACTAACGGTGACAAAAGTGGAAATTGATGAATTTACGAACAAGTTGGACGAAACAATCCAAAGCATCGAGAAAGGCGAGTGAGGGTTTTTGGAACAAGGGTACCTTACTTTGGAAACGGGAGAGGTGTTTGAAGGCTTTCTGATCGGGGCAGACAAAGACTCTCTCGGCGAAGTGGTTTTTAATACTAGTATGACCGGTTATCAGGAAATCATTACAGATCCGTCCTATGCCGGACAAATTATTACCTTTTGTTATCCGATCATTGGAAACTACGGGGTTAATGCACATGATGATGAATGCATTTTTCCTGTCTTAGCGGGAGTGGTAATTGGCGATTTATGTGAAACGCCGAGCCACTATCAATCAATCGAAAAATTTTCTGAAAAACTAAACTCTGCCGGGGTAACCGGGCTTGCTGGAGTCGATACAAGACTTCTTGTGAAAACGATCCGCAGCCGCGGAACCGTTAAAGGATATATCGGGAAATCACCCATTACGGAATTTCCTATGGCAGAAAGCGAACCATGCTGGGTTGAGAAAGTGTCCACAAAGAACGTGCAATTTTTCACCAACAATGGCCCGCATGTGGTTCTGATTGATTACGGCCATAAAAAATCGATTCTTACGGCTCTATTGGCTGAACATTGTGCCGTTACCTTGGTACCATACAATACGCCGCTTGAAAAAATCAAAGCATTAAATCCGGACGGTGTGGTGTTAAGCAATGGACCAGGCGACCCGATGGATTTACAGAATTGGTTTGCGGAAATCAAAAAAATCACTGAGCATTATCCAACACTGGGAATCTGCCTCGGTCATCAATTAATTGCCCTTTCCTACGGAGCCAAAACAGAAAAGCTCCTATACGGCCACCGCGGCGGCAATCATCCGGTGAAAGAACTGGAAACCGGAAAGGTCAAAATCACCGCCCAAAACCACAGCTATGTGGTGGTGGACCACAGCATCGATCACAACGTATTCGATATCACATATCGCAATGTCAATGATCAATCGATCGAAGGCTTAAAACATAAAACCTATCCGATTCAAACGGTGCAATTCCATCCGGAAGCTCATCCGGGACCGAGCGATACCGCTTATATTTTTACAGATTTTATACACCAGATTGCGTCATTAGGAGAAACTCGTTATGCCGTTAAATAAACAGTTAAAAAAAGTACTTGTCATTGGTTCTGGCCCAATTGTGATCGGGCAGGCAGCGGAATTTGATTATGCCGGAACACAGGCATGTATCGCGTTGAAAGAAGAAGGCTTGGAAGTTGTTTTAATCAATAACAACCCGGCAACGATTATGACCGACGAAACGATTGCTGATAAGGTCTATATTGAACCGCTCGACATCTGCTCAATTGAAAAAATCATTCAAAAGGAAAAGCCGGATGGGGTGATCGGCACCCTTGGCGGCCAGACTGGCTTGAATTTGGCAGTTGAGTTATATGAACAGGGGATTTTAGACAAATACAATGTGAAACTTTTGGGTACGTCTGTTGAATCCATTAAAAAAGGTGAGGATCGGGAAAAGTTCCGCAACTTGATGCTGGCAATCGGCGAGCCAATTCCAGAATCGGCGATCATTCATAGCTATGAAGAAGGCGTCCAGTTTGTACAAGAAATCGGGTTTCCAGTTATTATCCGCCCGGCTTATACCCTTGGGGGAGACGGGGGCGGTTTTGCCTATAATGAAGAAGATCTTGAAGTCGTGTTGAAGAAAGGTTTGGCAGCCAGCCCGATTCATCAAGTATTGGTTGAAAAAAGCATCAAAGGCTGGAAGGAAATTGAGTACGAGGTCATGCGGGATGCTAATGACACATGCATCATTGTATGCAATATGGAAAATATGGACCCTGTTGGGGTTCATACGGGAGACTCCATCGTTGTTGCCCCGTCACAGACCCTAACAGATGTGCAATATCAAATGCTCCGCGATGTTTCGATTAAGGTCATTCGCGAATTGGGAATTATCGGCGGCTGCAATATTCAATTTGCCCTTCATCCGGAATCAAATCAATATTATATTATTGAAGTCAACCCAAGGGTAAGCCGTTCCTCTGCCCTTGCGTCGAAAGCAACCGGCTATCCGATTGCCCGGATGGCAGCAAAATGTGCAGTCGGTTACCATTTGGATGAAATTATCAATCCAATCACCGGGAATACGTTTGCCTCCTTTGAACCGGCGATTGACTATATTGTCGTCAAACTGCCGCGTTTCCCGTTTGATAAGTTCCCTGAAGCAGACCGCTCGCTGGGAACACAAATGAAAGCAACCGGAGAAGTCATGGCGATTGACCGTACATTCGAAGGAGCGTTAAACAAAGCGATCCGTTCGATGGAAATGAATGTTTACGGTTTGTTAAGGGAAATCAATCAAACCATAGCTGAACAAGACTTGTTTGATTTGCTTGCAAAAGCGAATGATCAGCGGCTGTTTATGATGGCCGAAGCGTTCAGAAGAGGGATCCCGCTTGCTACCATTCAACGTTTGACCGAAATTGACCCGTGGTTTTTACACAAAATTAGCGGCATCGTGTCATTGGAAATGGAATTGGCTTCCTATCAGTGGAGTGAAGTTCCGGATTCCCTATTGAAGAAAGCCAAACGCATGAATATTTCTGATAAATTGTTGGCGAGCATTTTTAAGATTCCGGAAAAACAAGTACGTGATAAGCGGAAAGAATTAGGATTAAAACCAGGCTTCAAGATGGTTGATACGTGTGCGGCTGAATTTGATGCGGTGACCCCATATTATTATTCTACTTGGCATGGATTTGACGAAGTGGAAGTAACAAAGGACAGAAAGATTCTCGTCATCGGCTCAGGCCCGATCCGCATTGGCCAGGGAATAGAATTTGATTACTGCTCCGTCCATGCCGCGGGGGCGATTAAGAAAAAGGGCTATAAAGCAGTCGTGATCAATAATAATCCGGAAACCGTAAGCACGGATTATTCCGTTGCGGACAGTTTGTATTTTGAACCGCTGACAGCCGAAGATGTGCTCCATGTCATCGAAAAGGAACAGGTGGAAGGAGTATTGATTCAATTTGGCGGGCAAACAGCGATCAATCTTGCCCATGACTTGGAAGAAGAAGGTGTCAACATTTTGGGCACCACAGTGCAAAATGTCGACCGGCTTGAAGATCGTAAAGAGTTTTATCAGTTATTAGAAGACTTGAATATTCCGCATATTGAGGGCAGCACCGCAAGTTGTGTTGAGGAGCTGATGAAGGCAGCAGCCGAACTGGGCTATCCTGTTCTCGTCCGGCCATCCTATGTCATTGGCGGCCAATCGATGTTTACGATTTTTTCCGAAGCAGAACTAAAAAGTTACGTGGGTCAGCTGGAACAGAATGCAAATGAGAAAATGTGGCCGTTATTAGTGGATAAATATTTGCCTGGTCTTGAATGTGAAATTGATTGTATCAGTGACGGCTGCCAGATTCTCGTTCCAGGTATCTTTGAACATATCGAGAAAGCAGGCGTTCATTCAGGGGACAGTATCTCCGTCTTTCCGCCAATTTCTATATCAAGCGAGCATAAAGCTTTATTAATTGATTATGCCGAGCGGATTGCAAAGACAGCTCCTGTTATCGGAATCATGAACATCCAATTTGTCATACACGAAAATCAAGTGTACTGTCTGGAAGTCAATCCAAGGGCATCAAGAACGGTACCTATCATCAGTAAGGTAACGGGCGTTCCGATGATTGACTTAGCACTTAGCGTTCAATTAGGGGAATCATTAGCCAAATTAACCACTGTCAGCGGGCTGCGCGATGAATCAAATTATTATTCTGTCAAAGCGCCTATTTTTTCATCTAGTAAATTAAAGGGTGTCGATCATGTCCTAGGCCCGGAAATGAAATCGACCGGTGAAGTTCTTGGAATGGGTGAGACCTTCCTAGAGGCACTTGGCAAAGCGATTCCGTCACTTGGCGGCAATCTTGGTGAGCAATATCTTTTATGCTCGATTTCCGATCGGGAAAAACCGGCAAGCCTTCTTTCGATCGAGCAGCTTGCGAAACAGTTTAAACTTGCCGCAACCGTTGGAACGGCTGAATTTTTACAAAGCAATGGCATCCCTGTGGAAGCGGTGATCCAAACAGAACAGGATGTAAATGAGTTATTCCGCAATCATTCAGTCAGAGCTGTGATCAATACTCCTAACCAAGGGAGAAATAAATCGAAATTTGGTTTTTACATGCGCGAGCAGGCTATTCGCTATAAGGTGCCCGTGTTTACACACTTAGACACAGTTAAAGCCAGCCTTCAATTGCAAACCGGAGGACATTTTGAAGTACGGACAATAAGTGAATATCATTTAGAGAAGAGAGGTGCTGTTCATGGCGGAAGTTATTCAGTTGAATGAAGAGATCCTGCAATTTAAAGGGAAGGACTTTTTACAGCTCTCCGATTACACACCGGAGGAGATTTTATATATGCTGGATGTGGCAAAAGAACTGAAAGCCTTGCAAAAACAGGGAAAGCCCCATCCATATCTGGCCGGCAAAGTGCTTGGGATGATTTTTGAAAAATCTTCAACCCGCACAAGAGTTTCGTTTGAAGTTGGCATGCTACAGCTTGGCGGCCATGCCATCTTTCTAAGCTCGAAGGATATTCAGCTGGGAAGAGGAGAGACAATTTCCGATACTGCAAAAGTGTTATCGCGCTACGTAGATGCCATTATGATTCGTACATTCAGCCACGCGTCTGTAGAAGAATTGGCTTTCAATGCAACGATTCCTGTCATTAACGGCTTAACCGACCTGCAGCACCCAACGCAAGTGCTAGCTGATTTGTTAACCATTCAGGAACATAAGGGAAAATTGGCTGGACTGAAACTTTGTTACGTTGGGGATGGCAATAATAATATGGCTCACTCGCTGCTCGAGGGAGCGGTCAAAGTAGGCATGGATATCAGCATTGCAAGCCCCTCAGGTTATTTGCCGGATGGGACCATAACGGAAAAAGCAATCAAAGCTGGTACTGAAACGGGAAGTACGGTGATGATCACGAATGATCCAGTTAAAGCTATTCAAGATGCCGATGTCGTTGTAACGGACGTTTGGGCCAGTATGGGCCAGGAAGCAGAAGCAGGAGAACGACTGAAGGCTTTTGAGGCATATCAAGTGAATGAAGCATTATGCAAACATGCGAAAGAGGATTATATCTTTTTGCATTGCCTGCCGGCCCACCGCGGCGAAGAAGTAACTGCAGAAATTATCGACGGTCCGCATTCTGTTGTATTTGATGAAGCAGAAAACCGCCTTCACGCCCAAAAAGCAATTTTAAAATTATTACTAAATTAATAGTAGAAATTTTTATGTGATTCATTGTATAATAATTCTATCAGATGAATATTAATTCAAGACAAAGGAGCTTTAACATGGCAAAAGAGAAAATTGTATTAGCCTATTCAGGGGGTTTAGATACATCCGTATCAGTCAAATGGATTCAAGAAAAATACGGTTATGATGTCATTGCTTTAGGACTTGATGTCGGCGAAGGGAAAGATCTTGAAGCGATTAAAGACAAGGCCCTGAATGTTGGCGCCATTAAAGCATATATTGTAGATGCGAAAGAAATGCTGGCAAAAGATTATATTTTACCAGCTTTAAAGGCTAATTGTTTATATGAAGGGAAATATCCGCTATCTTCCGCCTTATCAAGACCGCTTATTTCGAAATTATTAGTGGAAGTTGCGGAGAAAGAAGGCGCAGCAGCAGTAGCCCACGGCTGTACGGGAAAAGGAAATGACCAAGTGCGTTTTGAGGTTTCCGTGCAGGCACTCAATCCAAACTTAAAAGTCATCGCACCTGTCCGTGAATGGGGCATGACCCGCGATGAGGAAATCGAATATGCGAAGAAACACGGCATTCCGATTCCGGTTGATTTAGACAACCCATTCTCTATTGATGCCAACATCTGGGGCCGCGCTTGTGAGGCTGGTGTCCTTGAGAACCCATGGGCAGAGGCACCGGAAGAAGCCTTCGATTGGACCAATCCAATCGAACTGACACCGGATGCACCGGAGTATATTGAAATTGACTTTGAACAAGGGGTTCCTGTTGCGCTGAATGGCACAAAACTTGGGCTGGTAGAACTGATTGAAACGCTAAATGAGCTTGGAGGCAAACACGGTGTCGGCCGCATCGACCATATCGAAAACCGTCTGGTCGGCATTAAATCCCGCGAAGTGTATGAAAATCCAGCTGCCCTTATTTTAATTAATGCCCATAAAGAATTAGAGTTCTTAACCTTGCCGCGTGAAGTAACCCAATTTAAGACACAGGTCGAACAGCAAATGGCCAAAATCATTTACGAAGGGCTATGGTTCTCACCTTTAAAAGCTGCACTCGATGCGTTTATCGAAGAAACGCAAAAAGTGGTATCAGGCACCATTCGCATCAAGCTATTTAAAGGCACTCACACCGTTGTCGGTCGCAAGTCCGTTCACAGCTTGTATAACGAGGAACTGGCAACCTATACAAAAGGAGACGCCTTCGACCACAACGCTGCCGTCGGTTTTATCAAATTATGGGGCCTGCCGACAAAAGTATATGCTGAGGTCAATAATAAAACAGAGGTATTGAAATAATTTTAAATGAGCGCCCTCGAAATCGATTCGGGGGTCGACTCATTAGTGGGGAACTTCATAGGTCCATAAAAACTGATTTCATGGCCCAAAAAGAAGGAAAGTCGGTTGTATTTGTCCATAAGAACCGATTCATGTACTACAAAGATAAGATCTTAAGTCAATCACGACAAATCATCTAAATTTAAAGGAGGAACCATCATGTCAAAGCTATGGGGCGGGCGGTTTACAAAAGAAACGAACAAGCTGGTCGAAGAATTCACGGCTTCGATTCCGTTTGATCAGAAGTTAGCGAAAGAGGACATCGCAGGAAGCCTTGCCCATGTTCAAATGCTAGGAGAGTGCGGCATTATTCCAATGGAAGATGCGGAAAAAATCAAACAAGGACTGCACTCCATTAAAGAAATGATCGACCGCAATGAAGTCGAATTTTTAATAGAAGATGAAGATATTCATATGAACATCGAAAAGTTGTTAATCGAAAAAATCGGCCCGACAGGTGGCAAGCTTCATACCGGAAGAAGCCGAAATGACCAGGTGGCTACCGATATGCATCTTTACCTAAGAACCAAAACAACAGATCTGATTAAATTGGTCGAAGACGTTCAAAAAGCTCTAATTCAGCAAGCAAAAGAACATATCGATACATTGATCCCGGGATACACGCATTTACAGCGGGCCCAGCCGGTTTCCTTCGCCCACCATTTAATGGCTTATTTTTGGATGTTTGAACGTGATAAAGAGAGATTAATAGATTCTTTAAAGCGAATTAACTGGCTGCCGCTCGGTTCCGGAGCACTCGCAGGGACGACATTCCCGATCAACCGCGACAGGGTTGCCGAGCTGTTAGGTTTTGAGACGATTTATCCAAATAGTATGGATGCCGTCAGCGACCGTGATTTTATTCTGGAATTTCTGTCGATTGGTTCTATCATCATGACACATATTTCCCGTTTGTCAGAAGAGCTGGTTTTATGGTCAAGCCAGGAATTTCAATTCATTGAACTGGATGATTCGTTCTGTACAGGTTCAAGCATCATGCCGCAGAAAAAGAACCCTGACGTTCCCGAGCTGCTCCGCGGGAAAACAGGACGCACGTACGGCAATTTAATCGGCTTACTGACCGTTTTAAAAGGCTTGCCTCTCGCATATAACAAAGATTTACAGGAAGATAAAGAAGGTATGTTTGATACGGCGGAAACGCTGGAAGGCTCATTAAAACTTCTGGCACCAATGATTAAATCCATGACTGTAAATAAGGATGTTATGCGTAAAGCAATCAATCATGACTTTTCCAATGCCACAGACATTGCTGATTATTTGGTAACAAAAGGCTTACCTTTCCGCGAAGCCCACGAAGTCATTGGAAAAATTGTTTTATATGCAATTCAATCCAATAAATTCTTGCTTAATTTAAAGCTTGAAGAATATCAGCAATTTAGTTCGTTATTTGGAGAGGATATTTATGAGGTACTGGCTCCTGAGCATGTCGTGTCGGTCCGGAACAGTTTTGGCGGAACTTCTCCGGAACAGGTCAGTGAGCAAATAAAGCTTGCCGAAGAGAAACTGAATAAATAATGAAAAATGGCTATCAAAACCCTAGTGAACCCTAGAGATAAACAAGCGTCCTCAGTATTGCCACTGTAGTCACTAGATTTGCACCCTTGAAAATCATTGCGATGTCTCGATTTTCAAGGGTTTTGTCATTCTATTCAGAAGCCTTTCTTTCTCTTACAATGTTTACAATTAAGTAAATGACAATAACCAACACAATCGCCACAACGACATATGCAATTGGATGCAGGACGTTTTGAATATTCCCCCAATTTTTGCCCAACAGGTATCCGACATAAGTTAAGATGCCTGCCCAAATCAAACTCCCAATCGTCGTATAACCAATAAATTTGCTAAGGGGCATACGGGCGATTCCGGCCGGTAGAGAAATAAATGTACGAATGCCAGGCAAAATCCGGCAGAGAAATACAGTCATTTCTCCGCGCTTCGCGAACCATCTTTCAGCAGATGCTAAATGTTTTTGTGATAAAAAGCCATACTTCCCAAAGCGATCAATGAATCGAATTCCACCCCAATATCCCACCGCATAGGCAAGTAAAGAGCCAATTAGATTTCCAATGGTTCCAGCTAAAATAACCCCGATCAGATTTAAATGCCCTGTGGAAACTAGGTAGCCTCCAAACGGCATGATCATTTCGCTCGGAATCGGGATGCAGGCACTCTCAAAAATCATTCCGATCAGGATTCCCAAATAACCGATGGAATTGATCCAATTTATGGCAATCTCGCCTAAATGATGTAAAATGCTCATCTAAACTTCTCCTTCATTTATTTTGACCATTTTCATTTTATCTTTAAAAAGATTCATATACCTTTCCACCGGATTAAAAAAATATTAATTATTTCTTAACATGCGCAAATCTGGCGATCCATCATGTTAAATTAATAAAGGCTTAATACTATTAGGAAAACAGGTGATGGTATGAGTAAAGATAAGCATAATCTATTAATGGCAATTTGCATAACATTGATATTTGTTTGTTTCCATCTGTCTAAAGAAAGGCCTTTTTCTGTACTTGATCACAAGTTAGCGCTGGCTGCTGATTTTGTCACAGATGTTTCCAATATCCATCAAAGAAGCGGGGAAGCAACGGTTAATGATTGGGAGAGATTATTACATAACGTAATAGACCATCAATAACTTTTTTCTCGCAAACTATTGACATTGGCAGAAGTTTCAGCTAACATTCATTTTATATATTGAGAAATAAATAAATAATCAGATAATTAACTCTTATCCAGAGCGGCGGAGGGACTAGGCCCAATGAAGCCCGGCAACCTTCAAGGTATCCCCTTGAAAAGGTGCTAATTCCTGCAGGTTCATATGGAACCTGAAAGATAAGAGGAGGAATACGCCCTCTTCTTATGAAGAGGGCTTTTCTATTTTTCAAAAAGGAGCGGACGGAAATGACGGTATTGAAAGTGGCGATTTTAGGGTTTGGAACAGTGGGGGAAGGGGTATATAGGATCATTCAATCCCATGCAGATGAATTACAGAAAGTGATCGGGAAGAAAGTGGAGGTGGCCGCGTGTCTAGTTAAAAATAAGCAAAAGGCAAGAGATATTCATGAAAATGTATTGGTAACCGATGATTTTGAAGAAATCCTTGGACTTCCACAGCTCGATATTGTGGTAGAGGCGATCGTAGGCAAAGAGCCAACCTTTACCTATTTAACAAAGGCAATTCAGCGTAGATGTCACATAGTTACCGCCAACAAAGAAATGTTTGCTCACCATGGGAATGAATTACTTGAATTGGCTAAAGAATATCATGTGTCAGTCGGCTTTGAAGCAACGGTAGCAGGAGGAATCCCAGTCATTCAAACATTAAGGCAACTATTACAAGTCAATCGGATTTCGAAAATTCAAGGTATATTAAATGGAACCTCTAATTTCATCTTGACCGAAATGCGGGAAAAGAAGCAGTCATTTGCGGAAAGCTTATTGCTTGCGCAAAGAAATGGGTACGCCGAAGCTGATCCGACGAATGATGTCGAAGGCTTTGATGCTTTTTATAAAACCATGATCCTCAGCCGAATCGCCTTTGGAGAAGAACCGGACTGGCTTACGGTGGAGCGCGAAGGGATAACGGGGATTACGAGTGAGTTGATCAATGCCGCTGAAAAATTGGAGTTAAGATTTAAGCATGTTGCCTCTGTGTGGAAAGAAGGCAATCGAATTATTGGCTCTGTTAAGCCGGTATTAGTTGGGAAGGAGCACCCTTTTTATCATGTTGAAGGAGTAGAGAATGCGGTTAATGTTCACTCTGATATTGTCGGGCGAATCACACTGCAAGGACCGGGAGCGGGAATGTTCCCAACAGCCAGTGCGATGATCGAAGATTTAGTCTATGTATCCGTTAATCAGAAAGACAAACGATGTTTCTCTCAGTATCAATCACAGGCGAAAGAACAGCCGGATGAATTTTGGTTAATCCATGGCATTAAAGGGACAGTGAACTCGCAAATTACTGTGATTGAAGAACCAGTGGAAGGATTTTTCGTCATAAAAGCAGCCAAAAAAGAGCTGGAACATTTAGCTTTACAGCACAAGGCGGTTCGTTACTTTTCCATATTGGAATTTGAAAAATCATTAGTGGGCCAATTTGAAATAAATGAAAATTCAAGTATCCAGACTTTTATTCACATCTAAAGTCCTATATTATCAATATTCCATGTGGTTATACACATTATCCACAAAACTGTTCACATAAGTTACTAACATTTAAAAACATTGAGAGAAAGCACATAATAAAATCATTCAAAGATAAAATTCACATTATCCACATTATCCACAGATAGAAGGGGATAAGTTTGTGAAAGTTAACAATTTGTTCAAATTTCTAATATTTAAATATTGCAATTTATTTTTAGAAAGGATCAATTCCATCTTTTTCTTAAAAGGGG
>NZ_BCUZ01000047.1 GCF_001591485.1 Neobacillus fumarioli NBRC 102428
CAGCTCCTTTTGTTTATCGATTGCGATTTTTAACCCGCTGATTGGCGGCATTTGCACGGGCCATTGCTTCCAAATCAGCTCCATCTGCCATTTCTTTTGAGAATTCTACGTCAATACCATCTGATTTCATGTTTTTCGGTACTTGCGGAAGAGAAGCTTTATTTTTATCACGAGTTTTATGTCCATGTGAACGACCCATACAGAAAAACCCCTTTCCATTTAAGCATCGAGCGAAAACCCGCTCATTACTAGCATTCGCAAATGGAATAGGGGGCATGAATGGAAATATTAGTTTAGAGCTTTGTTTTTCTGTCGTGGTAACCGGCTGCACGGTCAGCCATTTTAAAATCCCGCTGGTATGCCACCTCTTGTGCACTCGTTAATGAATATTTTCCCCGATTCCTGTCTTTTTTCCGATCACCCATGATCCTCATTCCTTTCGTCCTTATATATGTATTCACATCCATTTTTGCCTTTTAAAACCTAAATAATACATTCATTTATGGTAAAGTAATAGGGAGGTGAGAGAATTGGCCATTATTACAAAAATCACCACTCAGACGAAAAACACAGAGCGTTTCAACATTTTTACGGATGACGGCTCAGGTGAAAGGTTTGCCTTCAGTGTCGATAGTGATACATTGATTAAATATCAGCTAAAAAAAGGCATGGAGCTTGATGATTTTTCTTTAATGGAAATCCAGTATCACGACGACATCCGCAAAACCTATAACGCAGCGGTTCAGTACCTGGCTAGACGAATGAGGTCTGAAAAAGAAATTAGGAATTATCTGAAACAAAAAGAAGCTGATGAATCAATCATCGATGAAGTCATTCATAAATTAGCCGAACAAAACTATCTCAATGATAAAGAATTTGCTTTTGCATTTGTCCGGACCCAGATAAACACAACGGATAAAGGCCCGGATGTCATTAGCCGTGAATTGAAGGAAAAAGGAATTTCTGCGGAGATCACGGGCGAGGCGCTTAATGAATATCCTCGTGAGCAGCAGATTGAAAAAGCAAGTAAAATCACGAGCAAGTTCCTTCATAAAACAACAAAAGAATCATGGAAAGTTCAAAAGCAGAAGCTTGAACAATTGCTGCTGAGAAAAGGCTATTCTTACGAAGACATTCAACTTGTCATACAAGAACATGAAGGAGAAAAAGAAGACGAAGCCGAACTCGAAGCCATCCGATTTCAAGGGGCAAAACTACAGCATAAATTTTACAAATATGATGGATTTGAGTATGAGCAAAGAATGAAACAGGCATTATACCGAAAAGGATTTTCCATTGATTTGATTGAAAGATATCTTGGAGAAAAAGAAAATAAAGAGTGAGAATACTGGTTATAGCAATTGGAACAGGAACACGTTATATAGAAAGAATCATCTGTAAGGGGATTTCTTCTGACGGTAAAAAGGGCAGAAAAATGATACCATCCCTCTCATATATATTACTTTATTAATTGAGCAAAAGTCACTATACTAAAATAAAGAGAAGTGTAGGAGTGAATGTAATGCAGCAAGAAAAACGATACAGCCAGATGACGGAACATGAATTACGGCAAGAAATCGCCGGGCTGCAGGAAAAAGCGAGGAAAGCGGAGCAATTGGGAATGGTGAACGAGTTTGCGGTACTGGAAAGAAAAGTACAAATGGCCCGTGCCTATCTCGCCAATCCGGAAGAATATAAACCGGGAGAAATTTATGAGATTGAAGGGGCGCCAGGCGAATATTTCAAAATTGAATATTTGAACGGTGTATTTGCCTGGGGCTATCGGACTAAAGGGGATGGAAAAGAAGAAGCATTGCCGATCTCTATGTTAAAACGACTGAAATAAAACGCCCGGCACAAAACCGGGCGCTCGAAGTTATTTCCAAACCTGTGGTGACTCATCGTCACGCTGACCAGAGGCGCGCATCCTCTCCTGAGGGTGGGTATTGATGGTACCATTGGCTCTTCTTGAAGCATATTCAGCTTTAGCCCGAGGTTCTCCCTCTAGCTTATTGTTGTTCTGGTTTGGAAAATTACGTGCTTTGTTTCTCATGTGATACCTCCAAAAAAGGGAATGAGAAAGCGTGAAAAGCAAAGACATTTTGCGGCAATGCTCATCACGTGATGTTAGTATTGGCGCTTTTACATATGCTTATGATTTAAAAAAATGGCAATGAGGTGTACATTTTGAAAGATTACCATGAAAGACTAACAAAGCGGTTGCTGGAAAAAAATGATCATATCTCCTATTACCAAGCCCGGACATTAGTTGAACTTCTATGGGAAGATTTTGAAACGACATATGCAAAAGCAGGGCGGGAATACCAAGGCAGTGAAATAACTGAAAAAGTAGTCAGACAATGGATTGAAAATTACGGGGAAACCCTGCACGAATTTGCCGAAGCAAACCCCAAATATAAGCAGTATTTGGATCAGGCAAAATATACTTTGCATTAAAATAAATTGACCGATTAACACCAAAAGCGGCGACTTAAGTCACCGCTTTTAATTCGGAATAATGCTTAATTTCTTTCGTAGTTTTTTCTCACTGTACACCCAGCCGGTATACGAGCTGATTGGTTTTAAATTTTTATCTAACCGCACAACAGCAACGAATGGATAGTGGCCATTGCTGCGGTAACGCAAATCAATAAATCGGACCTCGTAAAAATCATCGTATTCATCGACTTCCCAGCGATAGACGGGTGAAAAAGAAAGAAAGGCAGATAGGTTTTTGTCCTTTTTCGCTGCTTTAATCACGGGTGTTTCCGGAACAGGCACCCTAATAAACCGGTCCAAAATTTCCACTCGATCCTTCATGGCCCTTCCGACAAAGAATTGCGTTTCATTCATCGCAGCAATTCGCCAGCGATGAAATTTCATCGTTGGGGCAATAATAATTTCCGCGGCATCGGGAATGATTTTTTTTACTTCGGTTAAAACCCTTTGCCTTGCCTTAAACCGAATGAAATAGTAGGCAATCACAACTAAATACATAAGCAAAAAAGTATACCCCGGCTGTGCTCCTAAAAGCCAGATGGCGATCCCAAGAACATGAATGATAAAAATAAATGGGTCAAATGTATTGATCCACCCAAGGGCAATCCATTTGGTTGAAAACGGTCTTAAGGCTTGCGTACCGTAAGCATTAAAAATATCAACAAATACATGGATAAAGACGGCTGCAAATGTCCAGGCCCATAAATGGAAGAGGCTGGCACCAGGAAAAAAGGGATAAATCAAGCCCGTAAGAAGGATAGGCCAAAAGATGACAGCAGGAATAGAGTGCGTCACTCCCCGATGATTGCGAATATAAATGGCGTTATTCTTTAGTTTTAAAACCGTATCAATATCCGGAATTTGCGATCCGGCAATCGTACCAATTAATACACTAACTTCGCTGGCATGGCTTGACGCGACCACTGGATCGAGCGTTGCCAAACCGCCAAGAGCGATCCCCATTACAACATGAGTTCCAGTATCCAACAGGAAAAATCCTCCTTTAATCTATTCTTGTCAAAATGAATCAATTGAATTATCGTAAACCTATTGCTTTTTATTATATTCCCTTATTTACGGTTGTTTACTTCTGGAGGACGAAAGATTATGTTAATTGAACTAAAAAATATCGAAAAAATCAATATAAACGCCTTTCAACATGATTTAATTTCCTGGTTTAAACGCGAGCAGCGTGATCTGCCATGGAGAAAAGACAGAGATCCTTATAAAATATGGGTGTCAGAAGTCATGTTGCAGCAAACGAGAGTAGATACTGTTATTCCTTATTTTAACAGGTTTATGGAATGGTTCCCAACCTTAGATGATTTAGCAGAGGCAGAAGAAGATCAAATTCTTAAAGCATGGGAAGGTCTAGGATATTATTCCCGGGTTCGGAATTTACAATCGGCAGTTAGAGAAGTAAAGGAAAAATATAATGGTGTGGTACCGAATTCTCCTAAAGAGATTTCAAGCCTTAAGGGAGTCGGTCCCTATACTGCTGGTGCTGTTTTAAGCATCGCTTACGGGATTCCGGAACCGGCGGTCGATGGTAATGTGATGCGTGTCATCTCGCGAATTTTGTCCATTTGGGAGGATATTGCAAGGCACGCGTCAAGGAAGATCTTTGAACAAGCGGTTCGCGAGCTGATCTCTCATGAAGATCCATCTTCATTTAATCAGGCCTTAATGGAACTGGGCGCGTTAATTTGTACGCCGGCTTCCCCTTCGTGCCTATTATGCCCAGTTCGCGACTACTGTCAAGCTTTTGAAGAGGGAGTTCAGAATCAACTGCCCATTAAATCGAAAAAAACGAAAACTCGTCATGTGGAACTGGCAGCTGTTCTTGCTTTGAATCATACAGGGAAAATGTTAATTCATAAACGTTCCCCAACCGGTCTTCTCGCAAACCTATGGGAATTCCCGAATGTGGAAATTCTTCATAAAGTTGACCATGGGCGGTACAAACTGGAGGAATTATATCAGCAAAATCTCGGTTTACAAATTCGATTGGAAAAAGCAATCGGGCAAATTGAACATGTTTTTTCCCACCTTGTCTGGAATATAAAAGTGTATACTGGAACAATCATAACAGAGATACAAGAAACCGAAGAATGGAAACTTGTTTCATTTGAAGAAATCAAAGAGTATGCTTTTCCGGTTCCATATCAAAAAATGTTTCAGTTATACTTAGAGAAAAAAGAATAAATTTGCCAAAATACGTTTTAGGAAAATAGGAAAAATCAATTGAAAACTTTCTTAAAGCAACTTAAAATAAAATTAAGATTTCTTTTTATTTAATAAAAACTATATTGGACCTTTAAATAGGTATATCGGTTCACTTAAATCTAACATTATGCATTAGCACAAGCCAAGATGAACTTTTCAAGTCTTGGCTTTTTGTGTAGCGATCTCAAGATGGGAAAGGAAAGAAGGATATGGCCAGTCCTGTTGAAGAACTTAAATATGAAAAAAGTCAATTATTGAAAAAGTACATAGAAGAATATTTGAATGGCAATGAAACATTGTTTCATGAAAACCAAGATGCCATTATGTTCATCGATTTAAATGGTCAAATTGTGAAAGTGAACCAAGCATTTATCAATCTTTCGAAATATAATTCCAAGGAAGTTTTGCAATTAAAACTCCAATCACTTTTCCCTTTAGAATGTTTGGAAAGGGTTTACCATTATTTTTATAAAGCTTCATTGGGGCAGTTTCAAAACTTTGATTGTTTCATGAGAGACAGAAATGGACAAATGATTGATTTAAATATAATGAATATTCCAATCAGTGTAGAAAATGAAATCATTGGTATTTTTTCTGTTGCCAAAGATATTACCGAATTAAAAAGGAAAAAAGCAGAAGTAAGGAAAATTGAAAATTACCATTGCATATTTACAGAAAATGTTTCGGATATTATCTTAAGCACCAATTTTATCGGGAATATATTGTACACTTCACCGTCATGCAAGTCTATTCTCGGCTTTACACCCGAAGAGCTAAACGGGCAGCATATTTCGATGTTACTTCATCGTGAGGATAAAGAGAAGTTCTTTTCAGATCGGGAGCATCTTTTAACTCGGCTTGAATCCACCAGAGGTTCCTATCGATTCTTGAAAAAAGACGGAAATTACATATGGATGGAGTCGCTTTGTAAACCAATTATGGATGATGGAAATATTATGGAAGTAGTAAGCGTCATCCGAGATATTACGGAACGGGTAAAAGTGGAAGAAGAGCTTTGGAATGGCAGAAATGCATTCTTTTCTTTAATTGAACATTCGCCTGATGCTGTCATAATCGCTAAAGATTACGAAATTATTTTTATTAATGAAACAGGGGTAAACTTGGTTGGAGCTGCAAAACGTGAAGACATCATTTCAAAATCTTTATTCGATTTCATCCACCCTGATTATCTTCCACTTGCCGAAAAAAGACTAAAAGAAATCATAAACGGTGGACCCTCTGAATTTGCATTTTATAAACTTGTTTTATTGGATGGAACGATTATGGAGGCAGAGATTAAAGCAATTCCAATTCATTTTCAAGAGAAGACAGCCCTCCATATTATTGTTCGAGATATAACAGAGAAGAAAAAAACACAACAACTGATTCTAAATTCCGAGAAGCTATCGCTTGCAGGGCGGCTGGCGGCCGGAATTGCCCATGAAGTACGCAACCCGCTCACCGCCATCAAAGGCTTTTTAAAACTATTAGGAGCGGAACTGAATAACCACGCATACCTGGAAATAATAAAGTCAGAGATGGATCGAATTGAATCGATCCTAACCGAGTTATTAGTCCTTGCCAAACCGCAAGACCTTAAATTAGAAAAAGAAAACATCAGCACATTAATTGAAGAGGTAAAGACGCTGATCGATACGCAGGCCATCTTAAATAGTATTGAAATAGAAATTGTCAATGATGATCCGAATTTAACTATTTTATGTGACAAAAGCCAGTTGAAACAAGTGTTTATTAATTTTTTAAAGAATGCGATTGAAGCCATGCCAGAAGGCGGAACAGTAACCATTGAAGTCAAAAGGTCAGATGTTCATAAGGTGAGTATATTGATCAAAGATATTGGCGTTGGCATCCCGCAGCCTATTCTTAAACGAATTGGAGAGCCTTTCTTTACTACAAAAGAAAATGGAACCGGATTAGGGATCATGATTTCAAAGCAAATCATTGAAAATCATAATGGCAGTGTCCATTTTTACAGTAATGAAAATGGGACCATCATCGAGGTTAGATTGCCTGTAACCGAAGGATTTTAGCAGGAGCCTTATTTATTCATCGCTAAGTCTTTCCTGTCAGGTGCCGATGGAGGCTGCTCTGCCCAGTTGTTTGTAATCATAATATGAAAGCCGTCTTCCATGTAATTAGCCATTTCAACGAGCAATCTTGAATAATGCACGCCTAAATCCTTTCGATGGCAAGTGGCGATTGCTGTCCCATAGGAGCTAATAGTTGTTGAACCAAAAAGAGCTTTATGAAACATCATAAGCCGTTCTGAAAATGGAGAAATTGTGGAATTGGTCACTTCCGCTTCTTCAGATTTAGGTGTCGGAAGATTGTTTATGGTTAATAATGCTTCAAAAATTTCAATATGTTTTCGATAAATTTCTACACCCCTCCATAAAAACTTTTTCACTTCATCAGATTTCGCTATCTGGGCAAATGCCATGGTAATGGTTTTACTTAGTTGAATTTTTTTCAGATTCCAATATAGATTACTGACTTCAATACAGTCTAAAGGCCTCTTTCCTCCAAGCAAACCTTCCATAAACCCTTGCTGTTTAATAAATTCAACTTGATCGGAAGGATAAATGAAAGGAGGCCGTGAAACAATTCCTTTTTCTAATAGCAGATCCAATGTTTTATTATATAAATCCATCGTTTCATTTTGACATTGTGTAAAATAATCCCGTAATTCCCTCCGCATACTGGTCGATACAGCCGCAGCATATCCCATCATACCATTAATGCTCATCAGATAAGTGTAAAGTCAGACATAATTCATCTGAAAACAGACGGGGAGCGGATAAATTGACATCAGCTTCTGTAAAACCGCGAGGAATTGGAAACTTTTCTTCAGTGAAATATTGTTTGATCTTCGTTATATGGCCTTGTGCCAGCTGTAAAGAATATTCCAAAATGGGACGGATCGAAACATCCTCCACAATTTTCAGCATATACTTGTAAACACAAACCACCATCGTATCATTTTGATATTGTGACCAAATATTAGCGATCTCTGGTGCAGTAAGCCTTACTTGATGCGGCACTGATGACTCGTAAGAACTGTTTGTAGTCATTTGCTTTATTCCTCCAAATGCAAAATACATTTTTATTATGTACATTCCTGCTGTTTTCATGATGGATCGCCTTAAAGGTTATCTGAAAAAAATTAAAAAAGGGTTAAAACTCCTTCAACATGTAAATGAAGGACAAACCGGGATCACGCGGCAAGAAAACAGTCCTTCATCAGGTGAATGAAGGACAAACCCGAGCTGCACGGAAGAAAATAGTCTTTCATTGGGTGAATGAAGGACAAACCCGGATGGCGCCGGCAAGAAAACAGTCCTTCATCGGGTGAATGAAGGACAAACCCGAGCTGCACCGGAAGAAAATAGTCTTTCATTGGGTGAATGAAGGACAAACCCGGATGGCGCCGCAAGAAAACGGTCCTTCATCGGGTGAATGAAAGACAAACCCAGATGGCACCGGCAAGAAAACAGTCCTTCATTAGGTGAATGAAGGACAAACCCGAGCTGCACCGGAAGAAAATAGTCTTTCATTGGATGAATGAAGGACAAACCCAGATGGCGCCGGCAAGAAAACAGTCCTTCATCAGGTGAATGAAGGACAAACATGTTGCGTGTGTTGGGGAAGACCTTCTTCATTAGATAGATAAAAAGTCCCTAATAAATCTGTCCCTCACCACGTTCTAAATTTTTACTCTATCCAGATTCTTCTTCCTACAGTTTACTCATTCCACCTCTATATTTAATTTCCTCAATGATTTCCCGATGGATCGTCTGTCCTTCACTATTTAAATAGGGGGCCATTTGCTGCAGTGAGTGATGAAAAAATTTAAGTTCCTCATCTTTCCAGCCTTTAATAGACATCATTGAAAGTTCGGTCATATCTCTTCCAGTATACATTTTCATCATCCTTTCAAAGAAACTCTTGCCTTTATTGTTGTATATAAATTGTCTTCTATTCATGTTCACGCTAAAATGATAGGTACGCACTACTAAAGTAAAGGAAGGAAATTAATATATGACAGAAAAGATAGCATTAGTAACCGGCTCTAGCCGCGGGATTGGCAAGGCAACAGCTATTAGGCTGGCACAAGAGGGATATGATATTGTTATCAATTATGCCCGCAGCAAAAAAGGCGCCTTGGAAACAGCTGAACAAATTGAGGCGTTAGGAAGAAAAGCATTCATTGTCAAAGCCAATGTTGGTGACGTTAGTAAAATAAAAGATATGTTTTCCCAAATTGAACAGCAATTTGGCCGCCTCGATGTGTTTGTGAATAATGCAGCTTCAGGTGTTCAAAGACCCTTAATGGAGCTTGAAGAATCTCATTGGGACTGGACATTAAACATCAACAGCAAGGCGCTTTTATTCTGCGCACAGGAAGCTGCCAAGCTGATGGAAAGAAACGGAGGGGGCAAAATTGTCAGCATCAGCTCACTCGGGTCCATCCGTTATTTGAAAAACTATACAGCTGTTGGTGTTTCTAAAGCGGCATTAGAAGCATTGACACGGTATTTAGCCGTTGAACTTGCACCGAAAAATATTGTTGTTAATGCGGTTTCCGGCGGCGCCGTTGATACTGAGGCACTGAAACATTTTCCAAATCGTGAAGAACTGCTTCAAGAAGCAGCAGAAAAAACACCTGCAGGAAGAATGGTAGAAATTGAAGACATGGTAAACAGCATTATGTTCCTGATTTCTGATCAGTCAAACATGATTAGAGGCCAGACGATTATTGTGGATGGAGGAATTTCGTTATTAGTATAGGGCTATTTTTCCTGGATAATCTCCATCGAGCAAGGACACATTATACTCGTGGAGGTGATAACAATGGCTAAATTCAATCAACAGCCAAACAAAACTTCTGCTGGAACTAACATCCAGGAAGTAAGACAACAAAACGCTCAATCTTCTGCTGCGGGCGCAGCTGGTTCTTTCGGAACTGAATTCGCAAGTGAAACGAATGCAGCCGAAGTAAGACAGCAAAACGCCCAATCTGCTCGTGCTAAAACAGCTGGAGCAGGAGCTGGTGCAGCAGCTGGTTCTTTCGGAACTGAATTTGCAAGTGAAACGAATGCGGCTGAAGTAAGACAGCAAAATGCTCAATCTGCCCGTGCTAAAACAGCTGGAGCAGGAGCTGGCGCAGCTGGTTCTTTCGGAACTGAATTTGCAAGCGAAACAAATGCAGCTGAAGTAAGAAAGCAAAACCAACAATCTCAAGCTCGCAAAAACCAAGGCCAATTTGGTCAAAGCTAATTCATATACTTAGAAAAGAAGGTACTCTATTCAGTTAGAGTGCCTTCTTTTCTTTATCAAGGATTCGACAAAACTTCTTAAAGGAAATTTATATTTTTTCAAGAATACATATTACGTACTACTAATAAGGCGGTGGAGGAGATGGATCATTTTAACCAATTAGTTTCCGAACAAATGGCTACAATGGAAAAGTTATTAAACCTGCAGGCGGAGCTTGAACGCTGCCAGGAGATTGAAAATGAATTATTAGCATTAAAAAATGAAACGGAAATCGAAAGCATTCAAGCTGAAATCCAGCAAATGAGAAAAGAATTGAAAGAGATCCAACTCATTTTTGAAAAGCAGACAGAAGAGGTCATCAATTCCTATCGGGAAATGAACCTGACTCACTCTATATAAAAAATTCATAAATTTTGACTAGAGCCGGTTAATTCTGGCTCTTTTGTTTTAAATTCCGTTCTTAACCGTTATAATAATAGAAAATAGGAATTTTCTTTGTTTCCTTGTTCGTATACAGTAGGTTGCAAAGCGTTCGAAAATGAAGGTAGGGGAGAAAATGGGCGTTCCCATGGAAGGTGAACCAATCCAAATACATAGCTATAAACACAATGGGCACATCCACCGCGTCTGGGAGGAAACGACCGTATTAAAAGGATCGCAGAACTTGGTAATTGGAGGGAATGACCGGACTCTCGTAACAGAATCGGATGGACGGACATGGATTACACGTGAGCCGGCGATTTGTTATTTCCATTCGCAATACTGGTTCAATGTGATTGGCATGATCCGGGAAGACGGGATTTATTATTATTGCAATATCAGTTCGCCATTTATTTTTGACGGTGAAGCACTGAAGTATATTGATTATGATCTTGACATAAAAGTGTTTCCTGATATGACATTTCATTTGCTTGATGAGGACGAGTACGAACGGCATCGCCGGGAAATGAACTATCCGGATGTGATTGATCAAATTTTAAAGCGCAATGTCGATAAACTGATTCAATGGATTAGACAGCGAAGCGGACCGTTTGCCCCGGATTTTATTGATATTTGGTACGAACGGTACTTAACCTATAGACGTTAGTTTGGTAGAAAAGGCGATGCCAATATTGCCTCAGCTTTCCTTATGGAACTGAACAATTTACATAGGCAAAATGACAAACAAAAACCGAAGCGGATCAAGAGCCGCTTCGGTTTTCCTCTTCAATCGATACTTCATTTTGATGGTAAGAATGGAAGCTGGTAATCAATATATCAAGATGCTCGATTTGTTCACTGTAATCAATAATGGAGGCGACAATCTGCATCGTATGAAATAAATGTGGATTATTTTCACCAACAAATTCCCGTTGATGCACTAAAAATAAATCAAATAATTCCTTTTTATTTAAGCAAATCCCTGTCTCGCTGCTTGCCGGCGGAATCGGCACTTTTCCGATGAACCTGAGCATCAGCTGTTCGTGATGATAAATGAAACAATCCAATTGTTCCTGAACCGATTGCTTGAAATTTTCCGGAAGTTGCAGCATTTCATTTTCAAAACGGTGCAGCCTTTTTAATGTATCAAGTGCCTTTCTTGCCGTCACAATCATTTGTCGATAAACGACCAACTTGCGTGATTTTTCCAATTTGGCTTTTTTAAAATAACTGCGTTCTTCTTTATATAAAGAATAAAATTGTTCCATTGTATGAATGTTTTCTTTTAACGTATGAATATCTGTTTTAAGCTGATGGTGATCGTAATCATGCCGGATACTTAAACGCAGCCATCTGATAATTTCTTCGACGGTATCTGCTATTTGAAAATAAAGCTTTTTTTCATATTTTGGCGGCATAAATACGAGATTCACAATAAATGCTGAAAAAACTCCCAGCATAATCGTAGAAAAACGAATTTCGGCAAATTGAATAAAATTGCCACCTGGCGTTTCCATAATTGAAATCATTGTAACAAGGGAAAGACCAATCGTTTTATCCAGTTTCAACTTTAGGTTAATGATAATGACAACGATCGCGGCAAGGCCAATGACAATAAAGTGATTTCCAATAAGAAGAACAAAAATGACAGCAAATAATGCACCAATGATGTTCCCCTGAATTTGTTCAATAATTGTTAAATACGACCGGTAAATAGTCGGCTGAATCAAAATCGCCGCAATCGCCGCAAAAACCGGCGATGGAGAGTGAACTAACTTCGCTAAATATAGTGATAAAACAATTGCTATTCCCGTTTTCAAAATGCGGGCGCCTAACCTCATTTTAGAAAGATTCCTTTCAAATATAATAAAGTATCATACATGGATTAAAATATTTAATCAAGAAAAAATATATGATGATTTTTTTGTTGAAGTATAATTATATTTTTCTGAAAAATAATTCAGGGGTTTATTTGCGAATCCAAATGAGCAAAACAAAACGTCCGCATAAATGAACGGACGTTTTGTCATCTTATTCAGTTGAGACAGCTGGATCAGCTTGTTCTTTCACTGGTGAAATTTCAGCAAAGTGTTTTTCCGGATTAGTCAGGAGTTTGCGAAGTTCGTTTGCTTCCTCTGCCTGACTGTTTTCTTCTAGTAAATTACAATAGGTTGTCAGTAGTTCACTTACATCCTGTTTGCCTTTTTCGGATAGTTCAATGACAGATACTTTTGCTCCTTTGGCGATTCGTCTTTGGATCGCTTCTTTTGTAAGACCCATTTCCGGCTGCAGGCGGGTGTAGACAACACCACCGGTCATACCGGCACAAATCCATGGGCCCGGGTCGCCGAGCACGAGGCCGCGGCCGTTTGTCATATATTCAAAGGCGAATCCTTTGATATTGGCATTGTTACCAATGTTTCCATATTCTTTTTCCGGAATTGGCTTTTTCAATTGGCCGCCTATGATTAAATCTGCACCGGAAAGACGGATCCCGGCCCGGGCATCAGCATTGCCCTGGGCCACAAGCAAGCCTTTTTGTGCCCCATAGCCAAAGCCTTTTCCAACTGAGCCGTTAATAAACACTCCATTTTTCCCTTTTGCTTTCAGTACATGAATATTCCCGCCGAATGATGTTTTTCCAACACCGTCTTGGCCGCCGCCATTTACTGTAATTTCGATGCCTTCACTGTTATAAGCACCTAAGCCGTTTCCTGGGATGGAACCTTCCTTATATTTGAGCTGAACAGGTTTCAGCTGCTTATAAGAACCGTCAAGACGGCCGCGGACACGATGGCAGGAAACCCGGCTGCCAAGCACGCGCTGTTCCGATGTGACGTTGACAAACTCTCTTGACGTGTGCAGCTGTTCAACACTTGCATCCAGATATTCTGCACCGGCCGCCACTTGCATTTGAACTTCCGAGAATTCTTTCACCACTTGAGATTTTGATAATTGGCTGATTTCAAGCGGCTTCAGCAAGTGACAAAGGTTCAGCTGATTATGACCTTTGATTTGCTCTAATAAGTCAGAACGGCCGACAGCATCCTGCAGGTTTTGAATTCCGGCAGAAGCAGCGAGTGCTTTTAATTCATTGCCGAATGCTGTGAATAGATTCATAATGCCTTGTACGGCTTTATCGAATTGTCTTGGGACAAATCTTCTTAATCCGTGCTCTTTTGCCTGTGCCTCTGATTCAATTTGTGTAGCAATACCGACATGACATGTATCTAAATGGCAGCCACGACAGGTGGTACAGCCGATGGATAGCATCGCCAATGTGCCAAATCCGATGCGGTTTGCCCCAAGAAGCATAACTTTAAGAACATCCATTGCGCTCTTCATGCCCCCGTCAGCCCAAAGCTCGACTTTATGGCGCAGACCGCTTTCGAGAAGTGCATTGTGGGCTGCTTTTACGCCGATTTCAACCGGAAGACCGACATGCTGCAGGGCATGGATTCTTGCAGCACCTGTTCCGCCGTCAAAGCCGCTTAGCGTAATAATATCGGCGCCCGCTTTGGCAATTCCGACTGCGATCGTGCCAATATTCGGAACAACGGGAACTTTAACTGCAATTTTTGCTTGATCGTTTGCTGTTTTTAATTCGAGAATCATTTGTGCAAGATCTTCAATTGAGTAAATATCATGATTGTTAGACGGTGAAATCAAATCGGAGCCAAGGGTAGCATTACGAGCTGCGGCTACTTTGGCCGTTACTTTTGAACCAGGGAGATGTCCACCTTCGCCAGGTTTTGCCCCTTGACCGATTTTGATTTCTAACAAATTCGATGAGTTCAACAGTTCAGCATTTACACCAAAGCGGCCGGAAGCAATTTGCTGTCCGCGTGTTTTCGGATATTTGCCGAGCATATCCTTAATTTCGCCGCCTTCACCATTAAGGCTTACCATATTCAAGCGATCAGCCCCTTCAGCGTAAGCTCTGAAGGCTATTTCGTTTTGTGAACCGAATGACATTGATGAAATGACAAATGGCAGATCATGATCCCCGACACGGATATCAACGTCTTCTGGTGATACAGGTTTGCTGCTTTGTTTTACTTGCAATAAATGACGAATCGTTGTCGGATTCTCAGCTTCCTGTTCGGTTATCTTTTCACGATATGCGCTATAGTCGCCTGTAGCTGCTACATCGCCGATTACTTTCCAAATCCTCGGGAAGAGGTGGAATGTTTTGCCAAGGCGCTCTTTTTCATTATGGTAGTCGACAGCTCTTTGCAGTGAATCTTCTTTCATGGCGGCAAAATCAGTTTTGATTTCATTTGAGCCGAAGAAGTTCACAATATTTAAGACTTCCGCGATTTGGTCGTGCAGTCCGATGCTCGAGAATAGGCGGCCGTAACCGCGCAGTTCATGAATGCCGATTGTTGAAATGACTTTTTCAAGTCCCTTTGTCAGCGCGCTATAAAGGTTTTCAAGCGGTTTAGTGGTTTCACCAAGAACCGTTAAGAACATGTAATATGGACTGATTAAATCGGCACCTAAGCCAAAAATGGTAATAATGTCATGCAGGGAGCGGATCGCTGCCGAACGTACCAGTAGGGAACAGTTTCTTCTTAATTCCTTCTTTACGAGCGCTTGATCGACGGCAGAAGTAATCAGATGCGGGTCAATCCAATAGTAATCTTCTTGATGTGCTTTTGCATCATCCATCACAAGCAGTGTTTTTCCGGATTTGACGGCCTGAACTGCTTCATTTGTCAGTCTTTCAAGTGCTTGCTCAAGCGTTTCGTCCTTATAAAACACAGTAGAAATAAAGGCTGCCAATTTATTATCTTGATAATGCTTAACAACCTGGTCAAAGCTTGGCTGCCCTAAGGTTCCTGCGCATTGGAAACCTGCTTTTCCTTCCAGTAGAATCGGTGTCGTCAGCTCAATCACTGTTTCCGGTTGTTCGTTTTTGAAAAGGTTAGGGCGTTTGCCAATAATGACACGCGTTGAGAAGTGCTCGGTTTCACGGTCACGGTCAATCGCGGGGTTTGTCACGACCGCCACGCTTTCTTTAATATAATCGGCGATATTTACTCTCTCTGGATTTAGGGCTGCAAGCGGTGCGTCATGCCCGAGGGAGCGGATCGGCTCCACACCTTTTTCCGCCATCTGCTCGATCAATTGAATATGATCGCGTTCCCAACCGAACGCCTTATACTGTCCGTTTTGGATTTTATCTGGATAATTCATCGTAACTGTTTTGGCGAACACAGTAGGCTTTAAGCGCAGCCTTGCGCCGTCCAATTGCAGCCGCTTGGAAAGACGCTTATAGACTTCATTTTGGTATTGGTCTTGTTCATAGACAGCTAATTGGTCGCCGTCCCATTTAAAGCCGACTTTTTCACCAGGAGCCAGCGGTTTTGGATCGTTTACATATTCCTTAACGGAAATGATTCCCGGTTCTGAGGAGAATAGATAGGAACTTTCAGTTTCCAGCATCCACACCGGTCTTAGCCCAAGGGCATCGACACTAAATACTGCTTCATCCCCGTAACGTGAAATGATTCCGGCAGGTCCCTGGGCAAAATGGCCCCATGCTTCTCTTAAATAAGTGTATAAATCTTGAAGGTGTTCTGGATAGGATTTAATTTCATTCACGATTGGCGGGAATAGGACATCCATCGCTTCAAATAAGGAGTAGCCTTCCCGGCAGATTAATGTTTCAATCGTCCGGCTTAAATCCTGTGAATCACTGCCGTCTTTAACGAGTGGAACACCGATCATTTTTGCTTCATCGCGCAGTTTGGCAATGGTATTGATTTCCCCGTTATGTCCCAGTACGCTAAATGGCTGTACCCTGAAAAAGCTTGAAAGCGTATTGGTGGAATAGCGGTTATGACCAAGGGTAATGGTGGAAGCTACGAGCGGGCTGGCTAGGTCTTGATAATACCTTGGCAGAATGTCTCCAGCACCCATTACTTTATACACGACATGATGTTGGCTTAAGGAAGCAACATGAACATTATCATTTGTTTCAAAATTGACTAACGCTTCGAACAGAATTTTCGTTAATTCTTGATCTTTCTTGTCTGAAACAACGGCAAACTGCCAAAAGACCGGATTTTCTTGAATGGCAATAGGACCAAGAGCGGAGGGGTCTGTCACATCGTTTGTTTCAAATACTACGTTTAGTGAAAATTTCTCGAGCTTTTCTAATAATTCTTGTTTAGTAGTTTCCCAGTCTGCTTTTTGGCTGATAAATATATGGCCGACAGCAAATTCTTCTTTTTCCGCAAGATTAGGGTCAAGCCCTTTTTGGCTTAGTTTTTCTTTCCAAAGCTCTCTTGGGATATCCATGTGGATCCCTACGCCGTCTCCCTCACCATTAATAAAACCTGCTCGATGGTTCATCGTTACAAGGGCGTTAATGCAGCTAAAGATATTTTTTCTCGTTGGGACTTTCGATTTTTCAAGGCAGGCAACAATTCCGCAAGCATCATGTTCCTGTTTATGGAAGTCTTTAAAAAAGGAAGGGGTCCAGTTTTTCGTCATGTTTTGTTGGGCTTCTTCAGTCAACCTTGGAAGCCGCTTCACCTCCTATAAAACTATTAGAATACTGTGTACGATAAGAAATACTTTAATGAGGTTTTTGATTAAAGAGAAGAAATCAAAAAATATAAATCAATAATATCATATGAATTTTCAGATATCAAATAAATATGCAGAAATTTGGATAAAAAAATTGGCCGCAAAGGAGTGGAGAACATTACTGTAACCGTTTTCAATAGGGTTGCAAAAATAAAAGGGAGTGATCATCACTCCCGAGTTTGCATAAAATTTGTATACTTATTCGTTTTTAAAGAGAAGAAAATGCGTTTCTTACGGCATGTAGGGTTGCTTCAACATCTTCTTCTGTATGGGCGATGGTTAAAAACCATGCTTCATATTTTGAAGGCGCTAGGTTGATCCCTTGATGGAGCATCAGTTTGAAGAATTTAGCGAAACGATCACCATCTGTGTTTTGCGCCTGCTCATAGTTTTCAACTTTTTCATTCGTAAAATAGACAGTCAGAGCTCCTTTTAAACGGTTAATCGAAATTTGGACGCCGAATTCTTTTGCTGCTGCTAAAATTCCTTCTTCGAGCATCGCGCCTAAATGGTCTAAATATTCATATATGCCAGGCTGTTTTAATACTTCTAAACAAGCGATACCTGCCAAGATAGACGCCGGATTTCCGGCCATTGTTCCCGCCTGATAAGCAGGGCCGAGCGGTGCAACCTTTTCCATAATGTCTTTACGGCCGCCATAAGCGCCAATCGGCAGACCGCCGCCGATGATTTTTCCCATCGCGGTTAAATCCGGCTTAATGCCAAGCAGATCTTGGGCACCGCCATACATAAAGCGGAAAGCAGTGATGACCTCATCATATATGATAAGTGCGCCTGCAGCATGGGTCAGTTCGTTTACTTGTTCAAGAAAACCGGGTTTCGGCTCTACAATCCCAAAGTTTCCAACAATTGGTTCAACCAGAACCGCTGCCACTTCAGGACCCCATTTTTCCAATGCTTCTTTAAATGGAGCAATCTCGTTAAACGGCACGGTAATTACTTCTTGGGCAATTGATTTTGGGACTCCTGCCGAATCCGGTGTACCAAGCGTTGAAGGACCGGATCCTGCGGCAACTAGGACAAGGTCGGAATGGCCGTGGTAGCAGCCGGCAAATTTAATAATTTTATCACGTCCGGTAAAGGCGCGGGCGACACGGATGGTCGTCATGACCGCTTCAGTACCGGAGTTGACAAAGCGGACTTTATCCAATGATGGAATGGCTTCCTTTAGCATTTTCGCAAATTTTACTTCATGCGGTGTCGGTGTCCCGTACAGCACACCGGTTTCGGCTGCCCGTTTGATCGCTTCCGTAATATGCGGATGAGCATGCCCGGTAATAATCGGTCCGTATGCGGCAAGATAGTCAATGTATTGGTTGCCGTCCACATCCCAGAAGTAGGCCCCTTGAGCGCGCTCCATCACAACTGGAGAACCCCCGCCGACTGCTTTATAAGAGCGGGAAGGGCTGTTTACCCCTCCGACAATATGTTCCAAAGCTTCCTTATGTAATCGTTCGGAATTCGCAAATTGCATGATGTTTCCCCCTTTAAATATGTCATTTCTTATTTTAGCACGTTTTTATTCTTAAGCCCTGAAATGTTTTTGTCCACACAAGCATAAAAATAAATTTGAGGTGGTTTGAATGTATTATTTTTTGCTGCCAATCGTCATTTTTTGTATTTTTATGAGCCTTAGAACTTTATTTTTACCGAACACAGTAAAAGGAAAATTGGTATCAATTGATAACTTCTTATATTTGGGAAATGTCTATTTGACGGTCATTCTGGGGTATGGACTTATTTATGCGATCTTTTACTTAATGGGGATGACGATTCTTGTCGAAGTAAATAAGAATCATCTGCATAATATGTTTGAAACAAGTTTTTATTTCAGCGCCATGATGTTGTTTTCCGTTGGCAATGGCGATGTCATTCCAGTTGGAATCGGCAGGTTTATTGCTGTTACGGAAGCGTTAATTGGCTATACACTGCCGGCGGCATTTGTTGCGAATGTAGTTTTCAGGCGGAAAAAATAATCTCGGAACGTGCAGGGAATTTGTGCTGCGGTGAAACTTTGGTTAAGCTATAAATAAGTATAAACTGTAAGGTGGGGATTAACGATGACAATTGAAATAGGAATGCAGGCACCTGATTTTACATTAGAGGCACATACAGGTGAAAAAGTAACCTTATCAGACTTAAAAGGGAAAAATGTTGTACTTTATTTTTATCCAAAGGATATGACTCCTGGATGTACGACGGAAGCTTGCGATTTCAGAGATCGTTTCGAGAATTTTTCAGAGTTGAATGCCGTGATCTTAGGTATAAGCCCTGACCCAGTAGAACGCCATCAGAAATTTGTTGAAAAGTACGGTCTTCCGTTTCTATTGCTGGCTGACACAGATCATAAGATCGCTAAAAGCTACGGTGTTTGGAAACTAAAGAAAAATTTCGGTAAAGAATACATGGGAATTGAAAGATCGACCTTTATTATCGATAAAGAAGGAAGAATCGTTAAAGAATGGAGAAAAGTCCAGGTCAAAGGACATGTAGAGGAAGCCTTGAACTATATTCGTGAAAATCTGTAAATTTTCAGCCTATTTTCGCAGGTTAAAGGCATTTGTCCATGCAATGGATACCGAGTTGAATACATTATATTAGGGCATACCTCCTCAGATAAAATTTTTGGTCCAGTTGTTGGACCTTTTTTTTGTATAAGGGTACTTTAGCGAGATAATTGGAACTTGAAACAGGGGAAACAAGTCGGG
>NZ_BCUZ01000048.1 GCF_001591485.1 Neobacillus fumarioli NBRC 102428
AAAATCTGTATTCCTCATATCTGCAGCAATCAAATATGCTCCCCTAAAATTTGTCGCCCTTAAATCTTTCCCTCTTAATATTTTGCCAATCCAATCGGCTCTTTCATGATTATAATCCTTGGCATTTTTAGTGCCAGGTAACTTTGCAATTAAGCTTTCTCTGATATATAGGCTGGCTTTTTCGCAAGCAATTTGTTTAGTGGAAATCTGTATATCACTAGATTAAGTGATAATAATTGTTCAGCATCAAGTTTTGTTAAGTTCTGCAATTCTTTTAACCGAACACGCAATTGATCAGAGAAAGCATAGGGAATGTCATACAACAAAGCCTCAGCTGTGTATGCAATCGTTTCATATATTTGTTCCATAATCTGAAACACTTGCAACATTTTCTGTCTAATTTCGGAATTTTCTCGCCAACTTTGACCTTTAAACGTGACTTGAGAAACGACTTGACCAGCTCCTAAACAGTCAAATACTGTACAGCCTTTAAAACCCTTCTTTCGCAGATTACTGTGAATTTGACAACCATAATCAGTTTGTAAATGAACACAAGGGGTACCTGCTGGTTTGTTAATTGGAAAATCACTCGATGCTACAATATTTAGCGCTGTACAGCAAAGGCCAAAGCATTTCGTACAATCAGCTGTTAAACTTTCTCTAATATTTTTGGCTGTTTCTTTATCCATTTTTATACCCGCTTTCTTTAGTTGAATTTATTATACAAGATTCCTAAACAATCTGGCCCTTTTATGGAACAAAAAGTAATCAGGACTCTTTGACTAGGCTTAGGTAGTGAGGAAGAGGTGGTACAAAGGGAGGGATATTCCAATCAAGGGGATTGGTGCATTAACCTGAAAAAAGCCGGGTAGTTCAAGTTCCAATCAAGGGAATTGGTGCATGAACCCGAAAAAAAACGAGTAGTTCAAGTTCCAATCAAGGGAATTGGCGTATGAAGCCGAAAAAAAAACAAGTAGTTCAAGTTCCAATCAAGGGTATTGGCGCATGAAGCCGAAAAAAACCGGGTAGTTCAAGTTCCAATCAAGGGAATTGGCGCATGAAGCCGAAAAAAACCGAGTAGTTCAAGTTCCAATCAAGGGGATTGGTACATGAACATGTAAAAAATCGTATTGTTTAAGTTCCAATCAAATGTATTGGAACTCGAACCTGCATGATCGATTTCCTACATCTACCAATTATGTTTTCCCGCCTAAAACAAACACTATAAAAAAATAGGGGGAATATGGATGAAAAGAATTTGGTGCATTCTTAGTTTGCTGCTGTTATGGATACCGCAAGTTGCATACGGAGCCGCTTCCAATCAGGCCATTCACTGGGGATTTAAGAAAGCTGCAAATGAGCAGCCTGCGGAGGCAGGGGCAGAATATGATCAGCTTCTTGCAAAATACGGAGCCGTATACAAAGGAGATCCGAGCTCCAAAACTTTATATCTCACCTTTGACAGCGGTTATGAAAACGGCAATATGCCAAAGATCCTGAAAGTTTTAAAAAAGGAAAAAGTTCCTGCCACTTTTTTTGTCACTGGCCATTTCTTAGAATCTCAGCCGGAATTGTCAAAGCAAATTGTAAAAGAAGGTCATATCATCGGAAACCATTCTTGGCATCATCCTGATTTTACCGGAGAAAGTGATGCGGAAATCCGTGAAGAGCTAAAAAAAGTGAAAGACAGAACGAAAGAATTGACCGGCCAGAAAACGATGAAATACTTGCGCCCACCACGCGGAACTTTCAGTGAAAGAACCTTGAAAATTGCGAAAGAAGAAGGATATACGCATGTGTTTTGGTCGCTTGCCTATGTCGATTGGAATGTCAACCAGCAAAAAGGCGCTCAATACGCCTACGATAATATAATGAAACAAATCCATCCCGGCTGCATTTTGCTCTTACACTCTGTATCCAAAGATAATGCCGATGCCCTCGAGAAAGTTATAAAAGACCTGAAAAAGAAAGGCTATCAATTTAAAAGCCTTGATGCCTTAAAATAAGTCGAATTTCGTTTGAAATTCGGCTTTTTCCTATTTTTCGTGCTATAATCGGGGAAAATGAAAAAGGATGAAGAACCTTTGTGGCAAGAGATCATTCAAATTGATGGTCCGTATCATTTTGAAAGTGTGTTAAAAAGGCATCAAATGGATCCTTTAAAGCAAGTAGACTTGGATAAGCGATCCATCCGTGTGCCGGTGGTGTTAAGGAACGGGAACTCGTATGTGGTGGATGTATCTGCAATAGGAAACATCACCAAGCCGGTATTTGTTATATCAGGTGAACATGAAACCGCCCAAAAAGAACTCATTGAAAGAGTGGCAGAAATTTTTCAATGGAATATTTCCTTAAAGGAAATCCATGAGCATTTTCAAAAAACAAACCTGAAAGAGATTTTTGAACAATTGATCGGTACCCCATTGATCCTGGACTTTGACTTGTTTGGATGTTTGGTTAAAAGCATTATCCACCAACAAATCAATATGACGTTTGCTTATACTTTAACGGAGCAATTTGTAAAAACATTTAGCTATGAGGTGGATGGTGTTGGGTTTTATCCACAACCGGAAACAGTAGCAAACCTTACCATCGAACAATTACGGGAACTGAAGTTTAGCGGCCGGAAAGCGGAATATGTAATCGGAGTTGCCAAAGAAATTGTGGAAAAAGGATTAGAGATGGATCAGTTAAAACATCTATCTGATGAGGAAATTTTTAATAGATTGATGAAAATTCGGGGTGTAGGAAAATGGACGGTGGAGAATTTCCTTCTTTTTGGTCTTGGACGCCCTAACCTGTTTCCTATGGCGGATATTGGTATTCAAAATGCGATCAAACGGCTTTACAACCTTGAAAAAAAGCCTACCTATGAAGAAATGGAACAATATAGGAAAGACTGGGACCCTTATTTAAGTTATGCATCCTTGTATTTATGGAGAAGTTTGGAGTGACTCTCGTGAAAACAGAACAACGTATCAAAATTCAACCTAAGCAGACCTTCCCACTGACAATCAAACGCCTTGGGATTAATGGGGAAGGGGTTGGCTATTTTAAAAAGCAAGTAGTCTTTGTACCAGGCGCTCTCCCCGGGGAAGAAGTGGTGGTAGAAGCAACAAAAATTCATCCTAAATTTGCCGAAGCCAAGATCAAGAAAATCCGTCGTCCATCACCGTACCGAGTTAAGCCGATCTGTCCGGTGTATGCACAATGCGGCGGCTGCCAACTTCAGCACCTCCAATATGATCAGCAGCTCAAGGAAAAACGCGATATTGTCATTCAAGCACTTGAGCGTCACACAAAACTGCCAGTCGGCCAACTAGACATTCGAGAAACAATCGGCATGGAAGACCCTTGGGGCTACCGCAATAAAAGCAGTTTTCAAGTCGGTGAAAAAGACGGCAAAGTGTTGGCTGGTTTGTATGGCCTAAATTCCCATCGGCTTATTCATATTGACCAATGTGCTGTCCAGCATTCACAAACAAATGAAGCTACTGCCATTGTGAGACAGATTTTAGAGGAACTGCAGATCCCTATATATCATGAAAAAACAAGAAAAGGCATCATCCGCACCATCGTTACCCGTGTCGGCGTCCAAACGGGGGAATTGCAAGTGGTCCTGATTACATCGCAAAAAGAACTGCCGAAAAAGGAGCTACTCATCGCTGAGATTCAGAAACGACTTCCCAATGTGAAATCGATTGTGCAAAACATTAACGGTGAAAAGACTTCGCTTATTTTTGGAGAGGAAACGTTAAAGCTTGCCGGTGAAGAGTATATTCAAGAAAAATTGGGTGACTTGCAATTCGAGCTTTCTGCGCGAACTTTCTTCCAATTGAATCCAGTGCAGACCGTCAAACTTTATAATGAAGTGAAAAAAGCAGCACAGCTTACCGGTAAAGAAAAAGTGGTCGATGCTTACTGCGGTGTTGGCACAATTGGATTATGGCTGGCAGACCAGGCGGCAGAAGTCCGCGGCATGGACGTCATCCCCGAATCGATTGAAGACGCCAAGAAAAATGCCAAACGCCACGGCTTTACCAATACAAAATATGTCCCAGGAAAAGCGGAAGAAGTACTCCCGAAATGGGTGAAAAAAGGCTGGCAACCAGACGTCATCGTCGTCGACCCGCCCAGAACTGGCCTTGACCGCCAGCTCATCCAGACGATCTTACAAGTAACACCAGCAAAACTTATCTACGTGTCCTGCAACCCGTCCACATTAGCCAAGGATATTCAAGACTTAAGTTCGAAATATGAAGTGAGTTATATTCAGCCGGTTGATATGTTTCCGCAGACTGCGCATGTGGAGTGCTGTTCACTACTCATTAGAAAAGATTAGATGAGGCACGACCTTGATGCGAAAATGGCTCCTCCGGGTTATCGGGGGAGCCATTTGAATCGTATCTGGATAAGCAGCATAGGCGATGCATCAGTTATTAACCGCTTGTTGTGCGTTCTTTCGCCTTGCCCAAGCTGCCTTCATGCGATTACTGTGCATCTCAGTCTCTAAGCTTCAAAAGAGGCGTTTCAAATCCGTACGGGCATCATCCCACATATAATGACGTTCATCTTCAGCGACAACAAAGTCAACGTATTTCTCCTGAAACCAATGAATTGCTTCCAACGCACGAGTTGCTGAACGGTCGATCCGATTCGGGCTGCTTACAATAACTGCCGCAATAGCTTTGCTCTCAACATCGTATTGCAATGAACGAAGTGCTGGTTTTTGCCGAGTTTCCCCACCAACCCCTTGCTCTTTGTAGATCCTAACATGAATGTCATCGCCATATTTCTTCTTGGCGACGGCAAGGCATTCACTCACTTGATTGTCGATGGATTTGATGGCGGCTGGTGTTTTAGAACTTACCCGTGTGTAGATTGCGATTGTTTTTGTCGTCATAAAGACCACATCCTTTCGAATTTTGTTACCCCAATCCTACAGCGGGGACTTTGAAAAAGTCCAAAATTACAAGTCCGCTTTCGGAGAGGAGTTTTTACCGCAACGACTGGTGCCGTTGTCGTTGGAATCATGGTATAGAATAGGGACTTCAAAAGTCCAAAATTAGGAGTAGGAATTTTTCGTTCTGTTGTAATTTGAAATTTCGAAGTGGCGGCCACCCAGGACACGGCGAATCTGATCCCCTTCTGCGTGCATTTGACGATCATGTTGGCCTGAACAGGAACGTATCAATGGATATTTCAATAGAAGATATGTTCTCTCGTAAAACTGGGAATATCGTTCCAAGACTTTGTATGATGTCATCATCTTTTGATAGGAGATGGTGTGAATGGAAAACTTCTCGATAATATGGTCTCTGGTAAGGGACAATCCACCGGAGTGGACGTTATTGGTTCGTAAGGATCAGGATGGTCGTTATGACCTCGACCCAGACATGTTTCAAGAGCTTTCCGAAGAAGAGCAAATTGCTCTTTTGGAAACAGAACGTGATCTGCAAGAGTATGCGGCTTCCGTGGGATATCGCTTCAAACACAAAGTCATTTGGTGCTCGTTACCCGGAGACTGGAAGATAAAGCGCAACTTCGAAAAAGTCACTGTCGAAACGGTTGGCGAAGACTGGAGTCACAAATTGTTTGGGGATATGGACGACCTCGTGCAAGCGTTTGTTCGGTCCAGGTCGGATGTCTTACAGCTTTATGAGGTTCACGATTTGTCCTTTGAGGGTGCTGGAAGTAAACGAATCCCGCAGCAGGGGCGTAAAGAAAATACAGAGTAGTATGTACCCCGCTTAATGACGGGGTTGCTCATTTTGAGCCTTTTGAAACGCCCGGCCTACGAAGGCGATAACTTCTGGATCCTGCCGCCTAAGATAGTCGATGATGATCATCTCAATGGTCGCCGCCTCGGAAGAGCCCACTGCCAGAACACCGAGCGCTGTGGCAGCGTATTGACTGATGGTGAGGTTACGCCGAACGTTTCCACCACGGGCGTCTTTATGCGGAATTTGGTCTGCGGTCGCTTCCTGTTTCAACCGTTCCATTTTAGCCGTCTTGCGACTTTCTTCACGGCGCTGCGCTGCGCATTTTCGACACATCCCAGGTGCTGTTGCGTGTGGATATTGGGCATCTTTGCGCCGAAACCAGTGTTGACCGTGAGTACAGTAGAACTGTTCGTCTTCAGCTTGTTGACCGTGCTCAGAATCATTGATGACTGTATGTTCCTGTAGCGACGTTGTACTTTCGTGCTCCTGTGCGCCGTCCACTAAGCGATTTTCTCCCGTCTGTTCCATAGTGGCATCCCACCTCTCCGTGTATTTCCCCGTTTTTTCGAGGCTGACTCGAGCGTAGGTAAAGTTTCTGCACAATTGCAAGTATCGTGGAGGTGTCCCGTTCAGTTTTTGCGGCAAGATGTTCCGCAGGTCCATCGCTCAGAGAGGTCGCAACGCTACAATGGCAACAAGAGGTGGTCAATGATGAGGATACTTAGGCGGTTTATGTCAAAAAAGAGACAGGTTCCGGAACTGCCACCGATAAGAAACGCACGGAAGATTGTGATGGGTGGAGAGGTGTCTACGTTCGTCCGATGAGAGTGGTGGTGGAACCCGCACGTCGACAAAGTACAGCCAAACTGCGTCCAAATGAGGGTAAAGAGTTGAACATGTTTTTCAGCCAAAATACGAATTCGAAAACCAACCCCCCCTTTTAGGGACGGATAGGGGAAATGTGGGTAGTAGGAGAAAATCGGGGATATTAAGAGGTGTTACGGGGTAAATCGCCGCCAACCAGTTCTTGCAATGACTCATGGTATTTAATCGTCCGTAATCGGCTTTCGACAAGGAACCTATCATCGTCTAAAAAGAAACGTATCAGTAGGCTGAAAATCGCTCCGAATGAAGCGTGCATCCATAGTGGAGGGGCACCGGATCAGTAAAAGTTGCCGCCACCATCGGGTGAAGGGGAGTTGCCAGAGATCTACAAGGACCACAAGACATGTGATGTATGCGGGAATGCCCCGCCCCGCATTAGAACCAGATGTCCACGATTTCGCAACTGAAATCCCCCGAAGTCAGTGAGGGAATTAGACGATACATTTCTGCCTCGCTTTTCACCACAATGAACTCCATTGCTCCCCAAAGCACTTCGATACGATATGGTGCAGATTCGTTTTGTTTCCTGCAACGCCAGTATTGTCAATCAGTACATAATCGCCGGGTGCTAATTGGCGAAGCAGCCGGGATTGCCCAAATGCACATATCTCCGTATCAGTAACATGCAAGCCGAGTTTCTCCACTGCATGTTTCAGCATGTCCATCTTGCCTTGGCCCATATGTGTCACCGCCTCTCTTTTTTGTAGATAACACAGTATGTAAAGATGCACAGGCGTGTCAAGTCACAGTTACGCCAACGAACGAATGTGTTTGAATGTGTTCGAAACAGGCAGGAATCGGGAGGGAAACGCCCGTTTTGTCAGGACGTATAGTTTGAGGCGATGATGGGGTTGCACGATCTGTAAGGGTGCGTCGGTCTACAAAGGTTGCAGAACAACAAGGAGATCATATGCCATTATGTAGGCGGGCCGAACCCGCATTGGATCGACAGTGCGTCAGCAGACTTTTGCTCCTTGCGATTTGGAATCAGTCGGGGTGACGGCCAGGATCCGATGGTGGGCAAATGGATACATTTTCCGAATCTGCTGCGGTGTAAAAATTATTTGCAACAACTGAAACCAAAGGACAGGCGTCCATGTTTTTTCAGTGACCGTCATCAGTACGGCCTGAAAGCTGTATTGATCAGGGAGCTTGGTCAGGGCATATTTGCGGGTTTTGGATCTACCCAAACCTTTTTGATGCGAATGATTCCCGACCACCTTTATCACCTCCATGTCCCGTAGTTCTTTAACCGCAGCGGCAAGGTAATCGTGCGATAGCTTTGTGAGCTGTTCCATCCGTCCTGTTCCAAAGAAGAAATGCCCTCCTGTTATCCGCTGCTGATAAAGAGCTGCCAGGAGAAGTCGTTGTGTTGCCAAGTTGTCCGTTTGTGACCGGATCCAGTGTACGTCGGTTGCGGTAAAGTCGACGGACATGTTCAGCCCGCCGCTGAAACGGTGCTCCCACACATACGTTGCGATGCGCTCCACATCCCGCAGGTGATGAAACCAAGACGTGCGGATGTTCTCCCTGTGTTCTTGGTACTGCCGTTGCGACCACCGTACCAAGATATCAAGCAATTCATCGTAAGTGTCGGGTTTTAAGTGGTTAATCGCATACGCCGCTGCCCGCAGTGTCGTGCTGTGGCGGGTTCCTCTAGCCTCGATGCCGACCTTGAACGCTACCTCCGTGGCCTGTGCGGACCATGACTCGTCCAGGTGCGTCTTTCGCTTTCTAGGCCTCGTCGCCATTTCCTCAGGAACAAAATTGTCCAACAGCGTGCGATCCATCGGGCGAATACGTAGGTAGTAGTTATACGGATCCGTCACCGGGATGAGCGTAAGAGGGTCTACAAAGGTGGCGAACCTCTTGCTTCCCCAGTGTATTCCGAGCGGGAGTTTGACCGCTCTCTTTAACGGAAGGCACTCGACTAAAACGCCATCCATAGGAACATCTGGATGGTTTACAAGATAGGAATACAGGTTTTTCACCTTGGTGTTCGGGATCAGCGAATTGGAATACAGGATGACGTGATACCCTTTTGAACCGCTTCCGGTTACGTGCGGGGTCAGATTGTGGCGCATCAGCACACGGACGAGCGCACGAGTGGTCCGCTTGGCTCGGGTTTCGGCAACGGATGCACGTTCGCCGTATTGTGCTACTGCGTCCACGTCCAGCACGATCACTTTTGTTCGCCAGTTTCCTTTTGCTTTCACACCGATTGTATATTCGCCGAGGAAGTGTTCTTTCAAACGGTCGGTGGTCAGAAGGTTTGAATACCAGGGCCAGCCGTTTGACTCTTTGGTAATAGTGACCCACTCTGCTTTATTTTCCAGGTGTTCCATCAAGGTCCATTCGGTGCGGTTCGGCGCATACAGTGAAAGAGTCTTTTGAATGATAGCGTTCAGTAAGCTGGTTCCCCCGAAGAGGCGGGTGTATATTTCAGAAAGTTTCTCCGGGCGCTCCGTCCATGGGTCCATTCTTCGGTCTGGAAACATCTCTTGTTCTGCTGCGATCCTGTCTTCTGATTTTCGGATTCGCTTCATTTGTTGTTGGGGCAAGAGCAAGTCACGGTGAGACCGAAGATGAGCACCGGAAATGCGGCTGAAGGTGCGCTGGCAAATGGCACACCGAAACGATGGGTCTTGGAGTTTTGGCAAGAATTTGTCTTCAAAGTCCTTTTTCGTTGGAAGTTCCTGATACATGATATCGCCTCCTCATTGCTTGATGACCACATCATAGGGAAGGTCACCGTCATAAAGCAAGAATTAGGGAGTGGGAAAGATAAAAGAGTCTCATTTTGTTTCTTTGTCATATAAGAACGTTTGTTGGATAAGCGGTACACTGGCTGCTACAATTGCACTCCAGCCTTGTAATGACGGGAGTTTCGGGGGGTAACATCGTGACTGAAAAATGTATTGGGAGAAATGCCGCAAATAGGAGTGGGGAAGATAACCTGAAATACCTTCCCTGTATTGAGACTCCGAGTGGAACAATCACATGCTTCTGGCACTGAGGATGCAGAAAGACTCCCGCTGTCGTCAAGTCCGAGCCACCAATCGTCTTCGATGCGGGCTTACAGACCGACGCAGCACTTGGATAATACGGGGCACCTGTGACGGTGCCTCATATTTGGTAGTGTTCTTTGTACCAATCAGAAATGCATGCCATGCTGCGTGATCATCAGAACCTACAGACGCTGCTATCATATGTTGGCTCTGCCCGGCCAACAAAAGCATATCATGTGGTGCATACGTATTTGATCGAAGTGTTGGAACACATCCGCTCGTCACACATGGGGCTATCTTTAATGACGGCATGAAGATCATCATTCTAATGCTCCGAAACTTTTGGTGGCAGGGTACATCCTAGAACTTTGATTGCAACGTGACAACCGGCGGGTACGCCAATGCGTCGAACCATGTTTCAAAGCCATGGGTTGTTGGTCAAGATGGGCTCGCACACTGTTGACGATTCCTTCTGTCGCCCACAGTTGGGGTCATGTCTCACCTTTAGTGGGTTTGCTCCCAAAAGAAACGGCCTCGTGTGGACAACAGCCGGCAGAGCGACGGCGAAGTATTCCTAAAGGTCGGTCGGGGTGTCACGTTTTTTCTATTGAACATTCTCATAGCCTGTAGTAAAATGGAAGGTAGCAATTTGTGCGGTATCTTTCATTGGAGGGAAAATTGCAATGTCGACACCATATCACTCCAAACTTTGGGCGCACCTCTTGACAATGCGTGCTGCAGCCGATGACTTTGATAGAATCACTCGATCTGTGGCGAATGCGAGGGTGGACGTGAACCCGCATCAAATTGATGCAGCCCTTTTTGCGTTGCGATCGCCTTTATCACAAGGGGCTATCCTCGCCGATGAGGTAGGACTTGGCAAGACGATTGAAGCAGGTCTGGTGTTGTCACAACTTTGGGCGGAGCGCCGCCGAAAGCTGATTGTGGTTGTCCCAGCTACACTTCGCAAGCAGTGGGCGATGGAGTTGGAGGAGAAATTCCATCTGCCGTCCGTCATCCTGGAAGCGAAGTCTTTTAACAGCCTGTTGCGCCAAGGTGTTTCGAACCCATTTGATCTGCGCAATCAGGTGGTGATTTGCTCGTATCACTTTGCGGCCGCAAAGTCGGAATTGATATCACAGGTCTCCTGGGATCTTGCGGTTCTCGACGAAGCGCACCGCCTGCGGAACGTATACAAGTCGACAAACAAATTGGCAAAGAACATCCAGGCAACCTTGGCTCGTACCAAAAAGCTTCTGCTTACGGCTACCCCACTGCAAAATAGTCTGATGGAGCTTTATGGGCTTGTTAGTATCGTGGATACGAACGTTTTTGGAGATGACAAATCATTTCAAGCCCAGTTTGCGAGACAATCGTCTGAAGAGCGGAATCGGTTACTGCGAGAAAGGTTGGCCCCTATTTGCACTCGAACCCTGCGCAAACAAGTTCTGGAGTATATCCGGTACACGAACAGGATCCCAATCACACAGGAGTTTACCCCAAGTGATGATGAACACCGGCTCTATGAAGAGGTAACGGAATACCTTCGTCGAGAGGTCCTCTTGGCATTGCCAGCGAGTCAACGTAGCCTGATGACGCTCGTATTGCGCAAGCTGCTTGCGTCATCGACTTTTGCGATTGCGGGAACGCTTCGTGGTCTCATCCGACGCCTGGAAAACCTTCAACCGATCAACGTGGAAGAGGTGGCAGATGACTACGAGGGTGTGGATGAACTGGAAGATGAATGGGATGACACAACGGAGGAAGAACGTGTTGATCCGCAACTTCTGGCGGAGGAGTTATCGCTTTTACGACGATACGCTGATTTGGCAGAAAGCATCCGGAACAATGCGAAGGGCGATGCGCTTCTCACTGTGCTGGACAAAGCGATGGATAAGGCAAAATCCCTTGGTGCGAGGGAGAAAGCGGTCATCTTTACAGAATCTCGACGTACCCAGCAATATCTATTCCAACTCCTGACGGATAACGGCTATGAAGGCAAAATCGTACTCTTCAACGGAATGAACAACGATCCCCTTTCGACAAACATATACCAAGAGTGGTTAAAGCGACACGAGGGTGAATCCGTCATCACCGGGTCCCGGAGTGCAGACATTCGTGCGGCACTCATCGAGGAATTTCGGGATAGAGCGACGATCCTCATCGCCACAGAGTCGGCCGCTGAAGGTGTGAATCTCCAGTTCTGTTCGTTAATCGTCAATTACGACCTGCCGTGGAACCCGCAGCGTGTTGAACAGCGAATTGGCCGTTGTCACCGGTACGGACAGAAACACGATGTGGTCGTTGTAAACTTTTTGAACAAGAGAAACGAAGCCGATCAAAGGGTATACGAATTATTGGCGGAAAAATTCCAGTTGTTTAGTGGGATTTTTGGCGCCAGCGATGAAGTCCTTGGAGCACTGGAATCTGGTGTCGATCTCGAAAAGAGAATTGCCCAGGTGTACCAGGAGTGCCGGACCGTCGAGGAAATCAATGCCGCCTTCGATGCCCTGCAAAAGGAATTGGAGTCGTCGATTGAAAGCCGTTTGACTGAAACTCGGCGGGCGCTACTGGACAATTTTGATGAAGATGTACATGCCCGGCTCAAGGTGTATGAGGGTCAAGCGACCGAACGGTTGTCGGAACAGCAACAATACCTGCTGTCACTTGCGAAAGTAGAACTAGCAGAAGATGCGTTGTTCGATGAAACTGCACCCCGGTTCAGGTACTCTGGAAATGATGCGCCATCTGGGATGTATCACCTTGACTGGAAAGCCGCAGAGGCAAATGGCGACAACTTCTTTCGGATCGACCATCCATTGGCCCAAGCCCTTGTTGAGCGGGCCGTTACGAGAGAGCTGCCATCCGCTGAACTGGTCATTCGTTACCCTGACTATGAAGGCCTAATCAGCACCGTACAAGCGTTAAAGGGCAAATCAGGGTGGCTTCAAGTCGCCGAATTGGCGGTCGAATCGCTTGAGTTTGAAGAGTTTCTCGTATTCTCGGGGGTTACTGATGACGGAGAAATTGTGGACGAAGAGACCTGTTTGAAACTCTTTAAGCCACAGGCCATGGTGAGAGAAGTAGTTCCAACGCAAAAACCACCGGCTTTGGTCGAGCAAATCGAAGCGAAAATCGTCAAGGAGAAGCTGCATTTTGTCGAGGAGAAGAACGGGCGATTCTTTGATGAGGAAGTTGCCAAGCTGGACCGATGGGCGGATGATTTGAAGTTTGGATTGGAACAGGAAATTAAAGACCTCGACAAGCAAATTCGGGATTTGCGTCGTGCTTCCACCACTGCGATCTCTCTCGCAGATAAACTGGCGGCGCAAAAGGCGCAACGTGACATAGAAACCCAGCGAAATAAGAAGCGGCGGGAATTATACGAAGCACAAGACGCCATTGATGCGAAGCGTAACGAGCTCATCGAAAACATCGAGCGTCAATTGAAACAGACTCATTGTTTGAAACCTTTGTTTACCGTTCGCTGGACGGTTGTATGAATTGGGAAGGGGAGAAGGCAACGTGGACAGGCTTCCACTCACATCTAAAGACGTGTTGGCTGAAAAGATTGCACGTATCCGTGAAGAGTTTCCAGAGGTATTTTCGGAGGGCAAAATTGATTTTGAGCGTTTGAAGATGGCACTTGGGGAGTTTGTCGACAACGGGCGTGAACGCTACGGGCTGTCTTGGGCTGGCAAGAGCGAGGCAATCCGAAACATCCAGACCCCGAGCGTCGGGACTTTATTGCCTGTTCCAGAGGAATCTGTGAACTTTGATACCAGTGAGAACCTCATCATTGAGGGAGATAACCTCGAGGTCTTAAAGCTACTTCAGAAGTCCTACCACGGAAAGATTAAGATGATATACATAGACCCGCCGTACAACACCGGGAATGAGTTCATTTACCCGGACAATTTCCGTGAGGGATTGGAGGACTACCTACGGTACTCCGGACAGGTTGATGGGGATGGCATCAAGCTCACAACGAATACGGAAACAGATGGCCGCTTTCACTCGAAGTGGCTCAACATGATGTATCCGAGGCTGTTTTTAGCGAGGAATCTACTGAGGGACGACGGAATTATATTCGTTTCGATAGATGATCATGAAGTACGAAATCTCACAACAATGATGATGGAGATTTTTGGTGAGGAAAATTTTGTAGGACAATTCGTCGTTCAATTGAACCCACGAGGAAGGCATTTGGATAGATTCATCGCACGAACCCATGAATATGTCGTCGTTTTTGCTCGTGACATCACCCAGGATGCCATGTATGAGTTTGAGAAAGATGAACGGATGGCTAGTGAATACAACAAAGAGGATGAAATTGGAGGAAAGTATAGAGAACTCGAACTACGTAATCGCAATCCCGCATTCAATCGGACGACTCGTCCCAATCTTTATTACCCGTTTTATGTAGATCCGAATACGGGGAATGTCTCGTTGTCTTATGATTCTATTCATACTGTAGAAGTGTTCCCGAAAAACTCGATAGGTGAAGACAGTTGTTGGACATGGGGAAAAGATAAAGCTGAGCGAGAACGTAGTCTCCTTGTTGGAAGAATGGTGGCGGACGGCGGGTGGAGAATCTATCGAAAGGATTATCTCATCAAAGGCGACGGGCAAACGGCGACAACCATGCCGAAATCAGTGTGGATAGATAAGGAAATTAACAATGACTACGGGAAAAAGGCCATTCAAGAACTTTTTGGAGAAAATGTGTTTGATTTTCCAAAGTCTCCAGACCTACTTGAAAAGCTCGTTCGGCTTGGCTCAAAGCCTGGTGACATTGTTTTAGATTTTTTTGCTGGCTCGGGTGTGACTGCCGATGCCGTACTTCGAATAAACGCTGCTGAAAACTCGAACAGGAAATTCATTTTGGTTCAGTTACCGGAACCAACGCAGAATGTACAATTCAAAACTATTGCGGACATCACGAAGGAACGGGTTCGGCGCTTGATTTCAAAGCTGAACGAAGAACAAAGTCAGGGGCTCCTACTTGAGGATGTCCGCTGCCAAGACCGAGGATTCCGGGTATTCAAGCTTACATCCAGCAACTTTAAGATTTGGGATGCATCACAGGCATCCAAGAACGCTGGAGAACTCGCCGAACAATTAAGACTCTTTACGGACAACGTGAAACCCGATCGAAGTCAGAAGGACATTCTATGGGAAATCATTCTGAAATCCGGTTTACCTCTCACTGCCTCTATCGATACCATAAGCGCTGGAGGACGTACGGTATATACTATAGCTGGTGGAGCGCTTTTGATATGTTTGGAAGACGACCTGACGATGGACCACATCCGTAGCATGATAAATTTTGGACCCCATAGCGTGGTTTGTTTGGATTCAGCTTTTCATGGCAATGACAACCTGAAAACCAACACCAAACTTCTCATGGAATCGCACGGTATCGAATTCCACACGGTGTAAGGAGGTGGCGTCATGAAAATACAATTTGAACGAAATCAACAATATCAATTGGACGCCATCCAATCCGTGGTTGACATTTTTGACGGCCAGCCGCAGGCTGCGGGACAATTTGAGATACGCCTTGATGCCGGATTTGGCGGTCTCATGACGGAGCTTGGATTTGGCAACGAACTCTTGATTGACTGGAATACGATTGCGAGCAACGTGAAGCGGATCCAAACAAGAAATGGGATCAGTCAAGCGGAAATCTATGATGGCATGGACTTCTCCCTTGAAATGGAGACGGGAACCGGCAAAACATACGTCTACCTTCGTACAATCCATGAACTGCACGCCAAGTACGGTTTCACGAAATTCATCATTGTGGTGCCAAGCGTGGCAATTCGTGAAGGTGTCATGAAAAACCTTGAGATCACCCGAGAGCACTTTGAAGACATCTATGGCAGGCACCCTTTCGATTACTGGGTATACGATTCAAAGCGGGTCTCGTCGCTGCGCCAGTTTGCGACATCCAACCAACTACAGATTCTTGTCATCAATATCGATGCTTTCAACAAGAAGACGAACAATGTCATTCACCGGGAGAATGACCGTCTGTCCGGGCATAAACCCATTGAGTTCATCCAAAGCACCCGGCCCATCGTCATTTTGGATGAGCCACAAAATATGGAGAGCACCCAGGCAAAGGAGGCCATCGCTAGTCTGAATCCGCTTTGCACGCTTCGATACAGTGCAACGCATCGAAAAATGTATAACCTTTTGTATCGCCTTGGCCCTGTGAAGGCATACGAAATGAAGCTGGTCAAGCGGATTGAAGTGGATTCTGTGATTGATGATCCGGACTTTAACCGCCCTTTCATTCGTCTCGAGTCCATTACGCCGACCAAAACGAAGATCACTGCAAAACTGACGATGGATGTACAGGGAGAAAACGGCCCGTCTCGAAAAACGGTCAGTGTCAGTCGAAATGGAACGGATTTGTTTGACGTATCGAATGGCCGTGCGGCCTACCAGGGATATATTGTGGATCACATCGACGCAGGGAACGGGTACATTGCCTTCACGAATGGAATCACCATTTACGTGGGGCAGGCCATCGGCGCACACCAGTATGATGTCATGAAAGTGCAGATACAAGAGACGGTCAAAGAGCATCTGGAAAAAGAGCTAAGGATTTACAAAGAGTTTCCCGAAGGCAAGCGTCTGAAGGTACTTTCGCTTTTTTTCATAGATCGGGTGGCTAACTATGCCGATGAAGACGGCAAGATTCGAAAATGGTTTGAGGAAGCATACACAGAACTGGCTCGAAACCCGAGATATTCTGTACTGGGACTGCCACCTGTCGAGAAAGTGCATAATGGTTACTTTGCTACCGATAGGAAAGGCAACGCAAAGGATACGTCAGGGAATACCCAGGCGGATGATGAGGCGTATGAACTCATCATGAAAGACAAGGAGCGCCTTCTTTCGAGGGAAGAGCCTCTTCGGTTTATTTTCAGCCATTCCGCTTTGCGTGAAGGATGGGACAACCCGAATGTGTTTCAGATTTGTACGCTCAATGAAACCAAATCCGAGATCAAAAAGAGGCAGGAAATCGGTCGAGGCCTTCGTCTTCCGGTGGACGAAACAGGGCAACGCATCATGGATCATCCCATCAATCGCCTTACGGTGATCGCAAACGAGAGCTATGATGATTTTGCACTCTCGTTGCAAACGGAGATCGAAGAGGAGACAGGCGACCAATTCCCGAAACCGGACAACAAGCGGGAGCGTCGTACCGTACGCCGTCGTGCAGACCTGCGTGATAACACAGATTTCGTTGAACTTTGGAATCGCATCAAACACAAGACTCGGTACTCCGTTGAATACGACACGAAGGAACTCATTGAAAAGGCAGCGTTAGCAGTCAAGAAAATGTCGGCGATCAGCACGCCTTCCATACATGCTGTAAAGAGCGGAATTGACATTACGGAGCAAGGGGTCACCACGAAGATGCTTGGTGTTCGGCAGCAATCGGTTACTTCTAGCAGTGAAGTTCCGGATCTGATTGGGTATATCCAGCGACAAACGGAGTTGACACGTGGCACAATTGCGGAAATTCTGATTCAATCCGGGCGACTCAGCGATGTATTTGTGAATCCACAGCAGTTTCTTGATTTTGCAACTCGTGCCATTCGTGAGACGTTGCAACGTCTGATGATTGAAGGCATAAGGTATGAGCTGACGGGCCAGGACTATGAGATGCTCAAGAAATTCAAGGAAGACGACGATGGGTTCGAAGAGGAATTAAGCCTGTATGAGAGCCGAATCGTGAGAGTGAATAAATCGGTATACGATCACATTGAGGTTGACTCGAACGTTGAGCTTGAATTTGCAAAGGCCCTGGATACGAGGGAGGATATCCGTTTCTTCGTCAAGCTACCGGGCTGGTTCAAGGTCGATACGCCAGTCGGCTCGTACAACCCTGACTGGGCTATTGTAAAGCGGTCAGAGGACGATAGCGCCAAGTTGTATTTGGTTCGTGAGACCAAGGGCTCGACTTATCTTGGCGATCTCCGGGACAGCGAACAGGCGAAGATCAAGTGTGGTGAAGCCCATTTTGGTACTCTCAACGTCGATTATCGTGTTGTGAAGAGCGCTCAGGAGGTTTGACGTTCGGGTCACATTTGTCAACTCTCTCGGATATTGAAGCGAATGGCGCTTTTACCGTGGGATGGATGGAAGAATTTCGTGAAGGCAACGGACTTTTGTGAAACCGAGATTTCGTTAGGGGGACACATATGCCACTGGATCTTTCTGATACCCTAGTTGTTGGGGTTTCGTCAACAGCTCTCTATGACTTGGAAGAGATAGACAAGCTTTTTAGAGAATTATCGGCTTCGGACCGGGATTCCGCCATGGAGATCTATCGGCAGAAAATGTTCGAGAAAGAGGATGTACCGTTAGAGCATGGTGCGGCGCATCCGCTTGTACGTGCGTTGTTGAAACTAAATAAGTACCAAAAATCAGGTGAGCCTCCGCTTGTTGAAGTTGTCGTCATGTCGAGGAACAGTCCTGAAACCGGACTTCGAGTTCTAAACAGCATTCGTAACGATGGACTAAATATCACTCGTTCCGCTTTTACAGCGGGAGAGTCGGTTGTTGACTATCTGGAGGCTTTTGATGTCGACCTCTTTTTAACCACTAATGTTGAGGATGCACAGAGGGTAATTGATAGCCGTGCATGTGCTGCTGCTGTTTTATCAAAGTTGCCCACGGATGTGGACAAATTATCTGACGAGCAAGTGCGAATCGCCTTTGATGGAGATGCTGTTCTGTTCGACGAGGAAAGTGAAATTGTATATAGGACGAGGGGAATTAAGATCTTCCACACATTGGAAGATGAATTAAGAGACATTCCGCTAAGAGAGGGGCCTTATGCAGTCCTACTTAAAAAACTGGCCAGGTTACAGGAACGACTGCCCGGTCGTATTGAATATTCGCCTGTACGTATTGCACTCGTGACGGCTCGCAATAGCCCTGCTGAGATTCGTGTAATTAAGACGCTGCGTCACTGGGGTGTATATGTAGACTCATGTTTCTTTCTTGGAGGTGTCGAGAAGACAAAGGTACTGAGAGCTTTTCGGCCGCACATCTTTTTTGATCCACTTGATTACGCTCGATGGCGCAATCAACACGCTTGAAGGCCAGAGGGACAAGTTCGGTTTGTACGCATGGCTGTATGAAGAAGAAAGCCAGCGTACCTCCAGCCGAATCAAAGCAGTGCTGAAACAAAAAGCCATCAACGGCGAATTCAAGGGATCTCGTCCACCTTACGGTTATCGTGTTGAGAACAAACAACTTGTTCCTCGAGATGATGATACGGTGGAGGCGGTTCGGCTTATTTTCCGTTTGTATTTGGAGGGCAAAGGCGTTGAAGCAATTGCGAAAGAGATGGATCGGCAGGGATATCCAACACCTGGACAGGTAGCTGGGTTCAGGAATGCTGGGCGTTATTGGCAGGGCTCATCCGTCAAGGAGATTCTGTCGAATCCACACTACGTCGGCGACTTGGTTCAGGGCAGAACAGAGATTAGAAGCGTCACGGACAAGACCCGTGACGAAGTACCGGAATCCGAATGGATTGTGATCGAAAATGCACATGAAGCTTAATTTAAAG
>NZ_BCUZ01000049.1 GCF_001591485.1 Neobacillus fumarioli NBRC 102428
CCTTGCTGGATTAGACGGTAAGCCCCCACCTTCGCAATGTTGGCATACGTATGAAAGGAATCAATAAGCCAACGATCATCTTCTTTCCCCCATAACCCTTTCGCCAAAGCTTGGGAAAGAATATGATGATGACACGCATCAAAAAGGGCGGAACCCATGCGGTCCCGATCGAGCCCTAAGGTACTATGATCGAATCCGTTAAAAGCCACGGGTACTCCCAAAAACTGCTTTAAATGAAGATGATAAAGAATAGCCTCTTCCATTTCACGATCAGAGTAATTGTGATAGCGTTGGACAAAATGAATCTTTAATTTTAAGGAAGGGGCATAGGGACGCTGCCCATTAGGGGAATACAGGGGCGCACATAGTTTATCTGCGAAGGAAAAGTCAACCACTTGATCCACTCGGCCCCAGAAAGGATGGGGGGGGAACCGAAGAAAAGACTTCATAATCTGATAGGGTTAACTGACCAAATGTTTTATATTGAATGAGCGCCATCACGATCACTCCATACATAAGATATATCTTAATTTTACCGTACATATGGAGTGAAGTGATGGGTAAATTAAATAATTTAGAAAAAGTTTGTGAAAAAGGAGATTCTTATGAGTTAATCGACAGTCTCATTCTTCCGATTAAGTGAGTACCTTGCTGAAAATCAATAATGAACAATAACAGAGCCTTTCCAAAAATGGTCCATGAATGGCACGGAACCAGGCTCTTTCTCCTTTTTCAGGCCATGAAGTCGCTACCAAGGCCAATAAGATATCTTTTATTATAGTTCAGAAGATTTTTTAAAATATTTTCTATAAAATTGGTATAGACATCTATAATAGTTTGATGGTATGATGATCCACGGAGAGAAACGCTTTCATTTAAAGAGAGGAGAGATTTGTAATGCTAGGATTTCTGCAGCGTATCGGGAAAGCATTGATGCTTCCGATCGCGGTTTTACCAGCAGCCGGGTTGCTATTGCGTTTTGGACAGCCGGATCTGTTGAATATACCATTTATCGCAAATGCGGGGAATGCTGTTTTTTCCAACTTGCCTTTAATATTTGCGATAGGTGTGGCAATTGGTTTTGCCAAAGACTCTAACGGGGCAGCTGCCTTATCAAGTGCGATTGGCTACTTGGTTTTGACACAAGGAACATTAGCCATTGATAAAAATATTAATATGGGAGTTCTAGGTGGAATTCTCACTGGGATCATTGCCGGATTATTGTACAACCGTTTTCATAATGTGAAACTGCCGGAATGGCTCGCGTTCTTTAGCGGCAGACGGTTTGTCCCCATCATCACAGCGGTTACGATAGTCATAATCGCAGGCGTTGCTGGGTTTATATGGCCGCCTATTCAGGATGCGATTAATGGTGTCGGTAACTGGATTATTAGTTTAGGAGCGTTTGGGGCCGGAATTTTTGGTGTTTTAAACCGTTTGTTAATTCCGCTCGGTCTGCATCATGTGTTAAATAGCTTGTTCTGGTTCCAATTTGGAACTTATCATGGAAAAGCAGGGGATATTGCCCGTTTCTTTGCGGGGGACCAAACTGCCGGAACCTATATGACAGGTTTCTTCCCAATCATGATGTTTGGTTTGCCTGGTGCAGCATTGGCAATCATTGCCGCAGCAAAGAAGGAAAGAAGAAAAGCCATTGCCGGTATGTTCATCGGTGTTGCGCTAACATCGTTTATCACAGGGATTACAGAACCAATTGAATTTTCCTTCATGTTTATTGCCCCGGTATTATACGGAATTCATGCGCTGTTAACAGGTCTTTCTTTCGTGGTTGTGACCATGCTGGGCATTAAAGATGGGTTTACCTTCTCGGCCGGTGCGATCGACTATATTTTAAACTTTAATATTGCGACGAAACCGTTACTTTTATTACTAGTTGGAATTTTTATGGTGTCATTTATTTCGTGATTTTTTATGTTGTCATTAAAGCATTAAATATTAAAACACCTGGCCGTGAAGATGAAGAAGTGACAGATGGAGAGAAAGAAACGATTGAAACTCCTGCTGGAGGAAACAAGTATGAAACAATGGCTGCTCACTTTATTCAGGATATTGGCGGCAAAGAAAATATCACCAATATTGATAACTGTGCTACACGCCTTCGTTTAATGGTAAAAGATACAGATAAGGTAAATGATTCTGCTTTAAAATCGCATGGTGCCAAAGGTGTTATGAAATTAAATAAAACAAGCTTACAAATTATTGTCGACACGGATGTTGAATTTGTGGCCGATGCAATGAAGAAAATGGATACTCAGTCCGACGATACTCCTTTAGCACAGGAAGAGATGAGCGAAGCACCAAAAATCTTGCCGATTCGTGAACAAGATTTTGTTATGCCGATTGAGGGAGAAATTATTCCAATCACAGAAGTGCAAGATCCGGTATTTTCACAAAAAATGATGGGTGACGGCTTTGCCATCATTCCAGCTAAAGGGTCTGTCGTTTCACCTGTTGATGGTGAGATTCTCAATATTTTCCCGACGAAACATGCGATTGGCATTAAATCCAAACAGGGGTATGAAATTTTAATTCATATTGGATTAGAAACCGTTCATTTAAAAGGTGAAGGATTCACCGTTCTTGTAAAAGACGGTGAACAAGTGCAAAAAGGACAAGAACTGATTCAATTTGATCTCGAAAAGATTAAGAATTCCGCCCGATCGACGGAAACACCAGTCGTCTTTACAAACTTAACTAAATTGACGATCAAGAAACAAGGAAAAGCGGCCCAAGGTGAAAATGGCGTTATTACAATAGAATGATGAATAAAAGAGAAGTCCAATTATGACAATGGACTTCTCTTTTTTACAGGCTCTGTTAAAGGTTTTATGGCATCGAAAAATAGGCGGAAGGATTCCTGCTAAATCAGGAAATTCATATAAACACCTATAAATAAGCGGATTTTTTTCCGTTAAACTATACATTTTCATGATTTTAAGGTCTTTTTGGTTATTTAAGCGGAAAATCTCCGCCTATTTCTCTGTCTAACCGCTGTTTTTTAAAAATAAGCGGAATTCTTCCGCGTAAGTGAGTACCCTGCTGAAAATCAACAATGTACAATAACAGAGCCTTTTTAAAAAAGATTTACGATCGGGTGCCCCGAAATGTTTTTGGGACACCTGTATATTTTAGCTCTCCGTTGCAACCTTATGACTAGAAGTCATTGGTTCAGCCGGGTCTTCCGCTTGTTTTGCCCGTTTGATAAAGAAGGCGAGGACAAGGGCAATACAGGCAATACCTACCGAAACAAGGAAGGAGTCATTGATCCCTTCAAGCATGGCTTTTGCTGCAATTTGCTGTTTCATGGCAGCCAAGGCTTCTGGAGTTGGCTGGCCTGTTATATGTTTCATGGCAGATGCAGCCAGATCAGCAGCATGTGTTTTCGTCCGGTTTGACATAACTGTTACTAACAGAGCAGAACCATGGCACCTGATACTTGCTGCAGCGTATTGTTCATCGCTGTGCCATGTGGGTAGAAACGGGCCGGAAGCTGGTTCATCCCGTTCGTCATGACTGGCATCATCACCATCGACATACCTAACATGCGGACGGAGTAAATAAAAATCAAAGTTGTATAGGAAGTATCCAATGTTAATTTGCTGAACATATAGCTCGTGAAAATCGTAATGGTTAAACCAATGACGGCTAATACTCTTCCGCCAAATTTATCAAATAATTTCCCAGTGATCGGGCTCATGATCCCCATTAATAAGGAACCAGGCAGCATGAGCAAACCGGACTTCAACGGTGAAATTCCTCGAAGAGTCTGCAGATAAATGGGCATGAGCAGCATGGCGGAAAACATTGCCATCGAAATCACAATTGAAATGGCAGACGATAAAGCAAACATTGGATATTTATAGACTTTAAAATTCAGCATTGGTTTTTCAAGCTTGTTTTGTCTTAAAATAAACCAGACTAAAGTAATTGCCCCGACAATAATGGTTCCATAGACTTCAGGGCTGTCCCAGCCTTTATCGCCGGCAGAGCTGAAACCGTATAATAATCCGCCAAATGCCAAACTGGATAGAACCAATGATAATAAATCAAGGCGGATATCTACTTTTGCTTTTTTATCTTTTAATAAGAAAACACTAATGACAAGGATCACTATGGCGATAGGTGATACAAGTTGGAACAGAATTCTCCAGCTGTTATGTTCGATTAAATAACCGGATAATGTTGGTCCAATGGCCGGGGCAAAGATAAAGACCAATCCGAAAAGGCCCATTGCTCCACCTCGTTTTTCAGGCGGAAAGCTTGTTAACATGACATTCATTAACAATGGCATCATGATCGCAGAACCTGATGCCTGAATCATCCTAGCTGCCAATAATAATGGAAAAACATGAGCGAACCCGGCAATAATCGTCCCCGCCGTGAATAAACTCATCGCGGTTAAAAATAATCCTCTTACCGAATACTTCTGAATTAAAAACGCTGTTGCTGGAATCATCACGCCATTGACGAGCATATAACCGGTTGCCAGCCATTGAACGGTAGACGCGCCAACATCTAAATCTTTCATGATGTGTGGCAATGCCACGTTCAACAGTGTTTCATTTAACATGGAAATAAACGCCTCGATCATCAATATGGTGATAATCCCATATGGGGGGCGGTGTGTTTGAACGGATGTTTCCATTTGTATTCCTCCCATTAAACTAATAGTACATTTTTTTGTACCTTTGTTACGATAGGTATTATCATATACTGATTGTTCAATTTTTGCAATCAAAAAATTTAAGGTTTTAGCTGTATTTGTATGGAAATGAATAATAAAGTATAATCATTTTTGTACAGGCAGTATAATGAATCAAAGGTGAATGACATGACGGATCGAAAACAACTAGTTGTTAATAAAGCACACCAATTGTTTATGGAAAAAGGCTTTCAAGCCACTTCGATTCAAGATATTATCGACTTTAGCGGAATTTCCAAAGGTACCTTCTATAACTATTTCTCGTCCAAAAACGAATTGTTAATGGCCATTTTTACTTCTTTGCATCAACGGATTGATGAGGAACGAAACCGCCTGCTGGTCGGACAGGACCCATCCGATCTTGAAATATTTATTAAGCAGCTGGAAATGCACATGGAGTTCAATCGGCGGAATAAACTTTTTACTCTTTTTGAAGAGGTGTTTATTTCCAATGACCCGGCGTTAAAACAGTTTTTAGAGCGGATTCAAATCCTTTATATTCGTTGGATCTATAATCGGTTTGTCGATATTTTTGGGAAGATTAAGCAGCCCTTTCTACTGGACTGTGCCATCATGTTTACAGGAATGCTGCATCATAACATTCATTTTCATTTTTTGGCCAATCAAATGGACGGCAATATTAAGAAAGTGATCCGATATACCGTTCACCGCATCGAGAAAATGGTGGATGAGATCGAAATAAGTGGCGATCAATTATTGAAACCTTCCATTTTGGAAAAATGGCTTCCGGATTGCTATACATCCAGGGAAGCTTTGGAGAAAAAACTATCAGGCATCGTTTTAGCATTGAAAAAATGTTTAACAGATAACAAAGAGCAGTTGAAATATCTGGAACTTTTGGATTTTATTCAAGACGAAATTATTCAGGCAAAACCACCGAGAAAATATCTCGTCCAAAGTGCCCTTTTCACGTTAGGGAACAACCAAGAAGAAAATTGGAAAGTGGAACTGAGAAAATTGGAGGAAATCATCGGGGAGTTCTTTTCGAAAAAAGAAAATGATGAATCGTAGTCAATCGGATCTTTTCGATTGGCCTTTTTCTATTGTCATTATCTGCCATCATCACTGTAGGATCGTATGTTACAAACAAACACTTTAAGGTAAAGGAGCTACTATTAATAAGTGGTGGTGGGAGCCAATAATAAGTGGTGAATATCAGAATTACTTTAAAAATCAATATTCTCTAAATAATTAATTTGAATATGGATAACGAGAGCTAAAAGCAGAAAAGGTCCTATTGTTTTCGATAGGACCTTTAATGGGGGATTCATAAGTAATGCGGATATAAGTTTTGATGGGTAGTGATCCATTCCTTCATTTCCATGATCATTTGTTCATAACTTGGAACTTCAAATGAAAAGTCATTTCTGTTATTCACCAATGTTTTGTTTATATTAACCGAATTGCAGGGGGAAATCGTTATTTGATTGTCTTTAAATGTTTCATTAAATAATTTTAATAAATTTAGTTTGCTAATACTCGTATTGTTCACGAGATGATAGATTCCTGTAAGGGGGTCGCTTGCGGCTTTTTCCATCGCTTTGGCCAGCGTTAGAGTTGTCACACCAGTCCAAATGGCGCCTGAATATCCGTTAATCGGTCCGGTTTGTTTCATAAACCAATTAAATAAACCAATTCCATCTTTATTCAGATCCGGCCCGATAATGGAATTTCTGAACGTTACATTTTTGTTATCATCAATTTCCCCCAAGGCCTTTGTTCGGTCATAAAGGGTCTTTCCATCGGGAAAGCTTTTTTCTGAATATGGCCCGGTGTTTCCGGAAAAAACACAATCCGTACTCATATGAATCAGCTTGGTCGGAGAATCTTTTAATTGATCCGCAAGATAATGCGGTAAATAGCTATTTAGATAAATAGCCTTTGAAGGGTCCTGGTCACATGCGGTATTCAGCATCCCGATGCAGTTGATGACGGTATCATAGTTTTTCGTTAACAAAGATTTTAAGAATGCTGGGTCCATCAAATCGCCATTGATGTTTTTGCCATAGGGGAAGGGGGTCCTTGAATAGGTGGTGACGTCATAGCCGCGCTCCATTAAATAGATAGCGATGGTGTGGCCTGCCATACCAGTAGCACCCAGAACTAAAAATTTCACTTTTTCCCTCCTTTCCAGCTGCGAAGCTCATCTTGAATATATTGAAGTGTCAACAATTTTTCTTTTATTTCTTTGACCGAAAGGATTTTTGTATTATTGGAGTTGTATTCATCTGTTAACGTAATTTTTGGGGAACCTTCTTCAAAATATTTTCGATAGTTCAAATCGCGGTTATCTGCAGGCACCCGATAAAAGTTGCCCAAATCGATGGCTTTTGCCGCCTCTTCTTTTGTCAACAGCACTTCGTACATTTTTTCTCCGTGGCGTGTACCAATCACTTCAATTTCATTGTCCGCTTCAAATAATTCCTTCAAAGCCTGGGCTAAATCTCCAATGTAAGAAGCTGGAGCTTTTTGTACCATAATATCGCCATTTACAGCATGTTCAAAAGCATATAACACTAAATTGACCGCTTCTTCAAGGCTCATGATAAAGCGGGTCATTTTCGGATCTGTAATCGTCAGCGGTTTCCCAGCCTTTATTTGTTCGATAAATAATGGGATCACAGAGCCGCGCGATGCCATCACATTCCCATATCTCGTTCCGCAGATTAACGTTTTTGTCGGATCGACGAACCGGGACTTGGCAATGAAGGTTTTCTCCATCATCGCTTTTGAAATTCCCATCGCATTGACAGGGTATGCTGCCTTGTCTGTCGAAAGACAAATGACTTTTTTGACATCTGCGTGGATCGCTGCTGTTAAGACGTTATCTGTTCCAAAAACGTTCGTTTTGACTGCTTCTAATGGGAAAAATTCACAAGAAGGAACTTGTTTTAGAGCCGCAGCGTGAAAGATAAAATCTACATTTTGCATAACGTTTGTTAAACTATTAAAATCCCGCACATCTCCAATAAAAAATTTGATCTTGTCATTTTGATAGAATGTACGCATATCATTTTGTTTTTTTTCATCTCTGGAAAAAATTCTAATTTCCTTAATATCCGTATTTAAAAATCGTTCCAACACCACGTTGCCAAATGAGCCTGTACCTCCTGTAATCAGGATGGTTTTATCTTTAAACATAGTAGGAGATATGCCGGGTTCGTCCATTTTGGTCATGATATCAACCCTCTATCCAAGATAATTCTAATCCATTCTGCGCTATTATAGGCAGGAGTTATAAAGCTAATTTTCAATGAAAATCTCACTCCTTTTTCAAAAAATAACTCGGGAAATTATTTTCTCAAAAGTAAAGAAAGGATAAATTTTGACTTCGAGAATTGTTCAGCTCCAGCGCCTTCAGCACTAAAAGTCCCAAAACCAGACTTTTAGTGCTGAAGAACATTTGCCTGTCGGGGCTGACCAAGGCGCTTGTGCTTTTCTTAAATAACATATGCGTGTCCTAATAGGAAGGTTCCTAATGGAAACGAGTTTGGGAAATCGGGCTCATGATAAGTATCCCGCCTTTCATTTATCGCATAGACTAAACTATGAATTGGAATGGAGGTTTTTGGAAATGATGATCAATCCGTACAGTCATCCATATAGGTCCTATCCTTATCCGCAGCCAACCTATCAATATACTTATCCTTATCCGGACACTTATTACGGAACATATCCTCCAGGTTATTGGCATATGGGCGGTCAGCACGCAGGTGTATATGCCGGAGGCCAGGGAACCGGATATCATGTCGGCGGGTATTTAGGGGGAGAGCATGGGCTCGGAGTGTATTCAGGCGGTCAGTTAGGCGGCGGACAAGGTCTGGGCATTCATGCTGGAGGCTACTTGGGCGGCCAGCATGGTCTTGGGGTTCAGGCCGGCGGCCAGCTAGGAGGCGGACAAGGACTGGGCATTCATATGCAAAGCCAGCTGGGCGGCCAAAAAGGCTTCGGGGTTCAAGCGGGTGGTCACTTAGGAGGCAGCCATGGGTTGGGTGTTCATGCAGAAAGCAAGCTAGGCGGTAAACAAATTCTTGGCGTACAGGCCGGCGGCCAGCTAGGAGGCGGCCAAGGATTGGGCGTCCAGACAAGCGGCCAGCTTGGGGGCCAAAAAGGACTTGGGGTCCAAGCGGGCGGCCACATTGGAGGTGGCAAAGGACTGGGCATCCATGCGGAAGGCCAAATAGCTGGCAAAAAGGTTCTTGGTGTGCATGCGGGCGGCCATATTGGAAGCAATGAACTTGGCGTCCATGCAGAAGGCCAGCTGGGTGGTAAAAAAGGTCTTGGTGTTCAAGCAGGGGGTCAGCTAGGAGGCGGACAAGGATTGGGCGTCCATGCAGAAGGCCAACTGGGCGGTCCAAAAGGTCTCGGGGTCCAAGCGAACGGCCATTTGGGTGTCAAAAAAGGATTGGGAATTCAAGCGGAAGGCCAGCTAGGCGGAAAAAAAGTCCTTGACGTCCAAGCCGGCGGAAAACTAGGCGGCGGTAACGGCTTAGGCATTCACGCTAGCAGTCAGCTAGGCGGATCAAAAGGTCTAGGCATCCAAGCGAACGGTCACATAGGAGGCAAAGGCTTAGGCATCCACGCAGAAGGTCAGGTGGGAGGCAAAAAGGTTCTTGGGGTTCAGGCAGGCGGCCAGCTAGGAGGCGGCCAAGGCCTCGGGGTTCAAGCGGGCGGCCAGCTAGGCGGCCCAAAAGGCCTCGGCGTACAGGCCGGCGGGAACATAGGCGGCGGTCATGGTGTAAGTGCACATGTTGATGGAAGCCTTGGCAAATATAACGGGCATGTCGGTTTTCAGGTTGGCAACAGTAAAAAGAAACCATGAAATAAGATTGTGATGGAAGGCTGATCTTTACATGTATCTTGGGTCAGCCTCACATCATTTTACTGTATGGCATGCTTTTTACGATGCGTTTCTTACTCCGAAATGGAACTCCTTTTTAATTGGGATAGTCTCTGGTCATATCTTTTCTTTTTATTAATTCCAATATTTTCTCGGTTGAATAAAGATAACCGTACTCAACGTCTTTTTGCCTTATATCTTCACAAAAGTCAACGCGCCCATACTGGTTGTCGTATGTTGCAATAATGGTATTCCATCCATTTTGTATCAATTGCTCATAATAAAGCAATATATTATATAATACATATACTGCGGAAGGAAATGGGCCATTTCCATAGATCATGGCATAAGGTGTATCGGCATCTTTCAATCCCTCTATGATTGCTTCCCTTTCAGTTGCCCCAGGCATTTTTACAAACTTGACTCTTGGATCTTTAATATGTTGAAGTACCTGTACAGCTGAATGATCAAGGGTTATATCTATCATTATAAGCTTATAATTACTGTAGGATTGTTCTAATAGTTTTTCTAATTTGTTAACGGTTTTTTCAGACCCATCTTGAACCGGAAATAGGATGGAAATTTTAAAAGGAATTTGTCTTCGTTTTCTGGCTTGCAGTTTAGCGAGCTGATAAAAATATCTCCATCTTCGATGATGCGCCAGTGAATTTTTTAATTGTGCCGATATACTTAACGGAGCATCTGTGCGGTAATTCATCAGAACCTCGGGAATATAAACAATATCACAATGTTCGGTTAAACGGAGCCAATAGTCATAATCTTCAACCGGTTCTAATCGATAGCCATCAATCATGGCTGCAAATTGTTTTTTATACATAAAGGAGACCCCGATAAAACAAACATCGAGCAGATTTTCTTTCGCTTGTTCCTGATTTTTATAGAAATCCTCAAAACTGGGATCTTTCAAATAAGCGCCTTGGTGGTCAACATGTCGAAAGCTGCTATATGACAGGCCGACATTAGGAGGAGCCGAAACCAAGGCATTCCTGAGTTTCTCTACAAAAGTTGGATAATAAATATTATCGCTGGAAACCCAAGTAAAATATTTTACTTCTTCTATCTCCATTAAATAATCGAAACCTGTATTCAATGCTTTTGCAACACCTTCGTTTTTTTCCTTTATGATCAGGTGTACGCGCTCGTCTCCCTCGGTAACTTTTTGAATGTTGTTAATGGTGTCTGAAGGAGCACCATCTGAAACAATGACAAAATAAAAGGTTCGATAACTCTGTTCCAGAATCGATCTTAACGCTAATTCAAGATAAATTGGATCTTGTTTGTAAACAGGCATAACGATCCCGACATCTTTCATTAAATTCCCACCCTTCCAACAAAAACTTTATCAGTCATGTACTAAAGTCATTATTTAGGTATTTATTTCTATGTTTGTTTCGTGACCCCAAGAGCCTGTACCACCTGTGACCAAAATAATTGATTCTCAAACAATTATATTGATAAATAATTCCATTTATTATATGGCCATTCATTTCTTCTGTTTATGTCTTTTTCCTATAAGGCTTTTTGTAGTAAACCCATTTTTTGGCAAAATTAAATCATTTTTTTATAATGGTTCGTATACTATCGTAAACTTTTTTGTGTTTTTCTTTGGGGAAAATTGCTAAATTGTAAGACCGCTTTGGGGAAATTTGACATTAAGGTGTTAGATTGCGAGTTAGTTGGACGAGTTTTTTGAAAAAACAATAGCGACAAAATAAATTTTTTTGTTCATGAAAAGAACTAAATTGGTAATGTTGATCAGATAAGAAAAAGGAAAGAAAGGGGATTTTATTATTGTCTAATGCTACGCCATATTATGATTTAACCATTGATGAAGAAGATTTAATCGATCTTCAGAGTGACATATGGAATGACATGCCTGTACCGGCTTATTTAAAGGTAGAAAATGTACATTACGATATTGATCTTTCGTACCGTGGTTCTTATACCCGGAAATTTCCAAAAAAATCATACAGCATCCATTTCATTGAGCCGAACAGATTTGATGGTGCCAGGGAGATCCATCTTAATGCTGAATACAAGGACCCCTCTATAATTCGTAATAAGCTTTCACTTGATTTCTTCCAGAACCTTGGTGTGCTTTCTCCTGATAGTCACCATGTCAATTTAAGACTAAACGGATCGTTAAAAGGGGTATTTCTGCAGCTGGAATCTGTTGATGATTTGTTTCTGGCAAAGAGGAATCTACCCCCAGGCCCTATATATTATGCTGTCAACAACAACGCCAACTTTTCCTTTATGCGGGGAAAGAAGTCTAAAAAGTACATTCTTTCAGGATATCAACAAAAGAACGGAAACTGGTTGGACGATGTATTTCTCCATGAATTTATTATGAAAATAAATAGGACCCCCCTAAATGAATTTCCAGATACCATTGCGCAATATTTAAATATTGAAAACTATCTCCGCTGGCTCAGTGGAGCCGTATGCACCATGAATAATGATGGATTCACCCATAACTATGCACTTTATCGTAACAGTCTTACCGGCTTGTTTGAAATCATTCCCTGGGACTATGACGCCACTTGGGGACGAAGGGTCAATGGTAAAGTGATGTCATTCGATTTCGTTCCTTTAGAAGGGCATAGATGCAATCACCTTACATTTCTCCTTCTGCAGGTACCTGAATTTCGCAAATTATATCGTGAATTGATGGAAGAGATATTAGAAGAGCAGTTTACAGTAAAAAATTTGGAAGATGAAATTATTTCACTACACCAAGCTTTAAGACCTCATTTACTCTTTGATCCTTATAAAAAGAAGGATATCCATATATATGATGGTGAACCTGATTTTATCTTTCAATTCATTAGAGAACGTAATGATTACTTAAAAAATCAACTGATCCATTTTGAATAAATGATTTTCGGCGACTGGGTGAACTTTCAAACTTTTTATATATAAATTTTTAGGCAGCAATTTAGAAGATATATAGACAATTGCATTTACAAAATTAATTATAAATTAATAGTTTAAGAATAAGGCGAACGATACTGGGATATTGTTCTGAAGGAGCAATAAAGATTCCAAAAAAAACAATGAGATAGGAGGACATCATGGGACCTATTTGTATGAAGGATACAGGGAAATACGGAAGGGGGATTTATGCTGTACGTGATATCAAAAACGGAGAACTTATAGAAGAATCACCTGTTTTCATCTCTCCAAAAAACGAACGCAAGTATCTGAAGAAAACCGTTATATTTGATTATTGTTTCAACTGGGAGAAACACCAAACAGCAATTGCTTTAGGATATGGTTCATTATTTAATCACTCCTATACCCCAAATGCCAAGTTTATTAATAACTACGACCAGCTATCCATTTCTTTTTATGCGATACGTGACATTAAGGAAGGAGAAGAAATAACCATCAATTATAACGGCGATCCTGAAGACCAGACGCCTGTGTGGTTTGATGTGATTGAGTAGTTAAACATTGAACTGCGATATTATGTTGCTTTCTTTTTTTGTTTGGAATGGTATTTGAAAATAAAAAATGTGCGTTTATTTGTATTCATAAGCCTGTACATCTATGAAAAACGTAAATAAGATATACTGTACGCTAAATATTAATAAATGAAAGGAAGTGTATTCAATTGGCTAGAAGAACAGGAAAAGGCCATGAATCTAGAGGAAATGAAATTCTAACTAGGGCAAGAAGACGCAGACGTTGTGCAGGTGACACAGTTAACTTACGATTTAACCCAACTAACGATGCTGTAAACTCCGTGTTTGTTGCCGGAAGCATTCTTCCATGTAGTTTACCTCCAATTACACCATCCGGACCGCTACCGACTCCAACTCCAATGCCGACACCAGCTGCTACCAGCTTTATTAGTTGTCTAGTAGCCAATGGTTTCAATATTATCGACATTGTGGCCTTAACTCCAACTGATGTACTTGTAACTCTTGTCAGATGCTAAAACGTTTTACGCCTAGGGTTTTGTAAACAGCTAAGCTAAAGGAGTTTTCTTTGGTTTAGCTTTGCAAATTGACATACAGTCATACAATCAAACTTCTATTTAGAGAGGAGAAGAATATTGGCTAAGTTATTAGATGCACAGATATCACAAAATGCGAGTTATGCAAACTCCATTTCGATTCCTGTTTCCACTACTCCACAACTTTTTGCACAACTTACAGCCAGTACTTTCGGTGCTACAGGAACTGTACGTACTGAAATGACTGGAACCGTTACGGTGCAATTACCACTAATCCCCTTTGCCACATCTATTACTGTCACGATTGTAAGGGGAACTACGCTATCGGATTTAATTATTTATTCCGTACGTCAAGTTCTTGATCTATCCGTCTTAGGACCTCAAGTACTTTCATTTACTGCTTCAGATTTCAATGTTCCTATAACAGCTAATAATCAAGTAGTTTATACAGCGTTTGTAAGTGCTAGTGCAATTGGAACTGTACGAGTAGGTCCAGAAAGTTTTAATGCTGCGGTTTACTCAGACTGATAGAATAAGAGGTAATTAGCATAATATTAGCAGAGATCGTTTTAAACCTCTTTGCGTTTTTTATACTCCGAATAAATGAAACATCATTCATTTTTGTCTAAACATGGTAATTCGGCGAAGTCGGTGTTGATAAATACAAATAAAGATTGATGAACTTAAAAAGGGACTTCCAAAAAGTCAGGTACCTGACTTTTTGGACAACCCCTATTATTTTTTACGTTTTTGATTTTTTAATATCTGAATCATATTGATAAAATCCTCAGCATATTTTTCAGGGGAGAAATTTGCCACAATGTGTTCTACGCCATTTTTTCGAATGGTTTCTCGCAGCAACGTGTTGGTCATTAATTCCTTTGCTTCCTGTACGGCTTCTCTAATATTTCCTAATGTATAGAATTTCCCTGTTTGATTATGCTTTATGAAGTTACGAACACCGTCTGAATCTGTAGATAAGACCGGACATTTGCATACTAATGCTTCCAGGACTGCATAACCAAATGATTCAACTTTAGAAGTGGAACATAAAAAACCCCCTGAATCTCCAATAATGGAATAGTAATCGGCCATCTTGCTATGCGGCTGATTTGCATAAATGGTCAAGTTGTCATTCAAGTTTAACTCTTTTATTTTTTGTTGAAAGGCCATTCTCTCAGAAGCTTCTCCTAATGTATTATCTTCAAACATCCAAAGTTGAATGTTTGGATTTTCTTTCAATAATTCAGCCCCTATTAATAAGAAGTCGTTCCAATTTTTGTTTTTCTCTAATCTTCCTACCCATCCGATAATGGGATGATCCTTTTTCGGGTGTACTCGATAATGAAACTCTTCTGTATCAAAGCAATTATTGAAATGAAACTGTTTTTTGGAAGGAAAATGATTCTTAAATGCCTCTATAAGATGGGTGGTTTTCGGATAGATAATTGCATCAGAATAAGTGGAGATAATCGATGAATGGGAAGGATCTTTTAAATAATCATTAGCAAACTCTTTGTCGACACCCAAACCTTCATTGTTATAGATTAAAATGCCTTGATACCCAAAATTCTTTACTTTTTGCAACAGAATAAGGTCCGTACATACGACAATGGCATCATAATTTCCATTTTCAATGATATTTTTTATTTCATGATCTTCATTGGTGACAAATATAGATGTATTAATTTTATTTTGAAGTCCGATTCCTTTTTGGGTGTATAGAAAATCACACTTGACATTTTTTTTACTTAAGGCATAAAACCTTTGTCTATTCAGTGTTTCAACCCCCCCGCTTGGAAGGAAATAAGTAAATAAGATCTTCAATTCGCTGCTCGTTGCAGATATACTCTCTCGCTTGTTCCATGTGGCACCATAATTAAGCTTACCATTATTTTGATATATACTTGAATCCAATACATCAATTCCTGTTCCCTCATTTAATTTCCAATAACCCGCAAGCCCTATTTCATTACCGAATAATTCCTTTTTCATATTCTCTTCGATTTCTTTCTGTGTCCTGGCAGTACTCCAAATCCGTATTTCTTGAAGACTACCCATATAGTAGCCGTGAGGATACATCCCCCCAAAATGAGCCGATGGGACGACACTTTCTTTCGTGCTGACTAGTCCCGTTTTAACCAATTTTCCATTGACATATAATGTTGGAATTTTATCATAATAAACAACCGCAATATGAGTCCAATCATATAAGGATGCCTCATATACCAATGTGGCTGATAGATGATTTGTTGTATGCTCAATTATGGAAATTCCATTCATGCCTACAGATACTCCGACACCTGCAATGGGATGATTCCCATTGTCATATGCCCCCGAAACGGGTGTTATGGCAAACCGTTGATTAGCTGCCCCGGTCATACCTTTATTGGACTCCTTCAGTACACTATGATGTGCCGAAGGCTTTGCCCAAAATTCAATGGTAAATGTATTTTTAATATGGGAAAACAATTGTTTTTGTGTTGCAATTAGATTATTTCCATGAAAAGTAAGAAATACATTGTGTATCATACTGACTCCCTCCACAACTAAGCTGCATGATTAAGAAATCATTTATAATCAATATATGTGGAAAAGTTATTGGCGCTACAATCAATTATAAAGAGACTAGTCAAGGTTTTGGGTTCAGTTTTTTCTGTTATGGCCAATTGCTTGGATTAGCAGCTGATGATATTTATTTTTCACGATATCTGTCTCCAGCATCTGCTCACTATGATGCCGGACAGAATTCATCGATGGATGGTACCGATATTTTACAAGCGGTTGATCTAAATAGTGGAAAACATAATGTTGAGCGATTCTCGCCCACATATCATAGTCCTGTGCATAACGTAAAGATTCATCAAAAAAGCCAATCTCTTTAAAAATCGTTAATTTCATCATCACCGTACAGCCATTAATATGACATCCATTTGTTAAATTTGTCAGAAAGTCTCGCTCATTTTTAAAATAAACTCCTGCATTTTCATAGATCATATGATTGTATTCATTGATAAGATGATAATTTGTATAGCTGATGGATGCATTAATTTGATTCATAAAAGCCAATTGTTCTTCTACTTTTCTATTTTCAAATAAATCGTCAGAACTTAACCAGGCAAAAAACTCCCCTGTGGCATGTTGAATTCCCTCGTTCAAAGCACTTGCTGTTCCGCCATTTTCTTTTTCAATATATTTGATAGTTGGTAAATCAAGATAAGGTTTTATCAAATCAACATACATAGTTGATCCGTCATTAACGATAATGAGTTCTACATGAGGATAGGTCTGGCGTAACACACTTTCGATTGCCTGATTTACATAGGGACAATTATAAAAAGGCATGATAACGGATACTAATGGATTAGGATTTTTTACCATGAGGTTTTCCACCTTAGTTTGACAGATTACTTGGGCAAGAAAAACGGAAAATTCACGCTTAAGTATATAGATCATAATATGTGCATTTTTTTAAAAATGTGTACCCCTTAGAAAGGAAATGCGTAAAACAACAGAATAACAAGAGTTTTTCAACCTTAAAAATGAAATTGGGCGGGAGAATAATCCGGTTGCTATGTTTTAGCCTGTACAACTATGAACATTGTAAATAAGATATAGTGAATGCATTTTAAATAGTAAGGAAAGGACGTGTATGAACTATGGCTAAAGGAAAAGGTAAAGGAAAAGGGAGAGGGCATAGATCTTTTGGCTACGAACCAAGTGGTTATGAATCATCCACTGGCTATGAAACAAGCGGTTATGAATCATCCACTACTTATGAAACAAGCGGTTATGAATCATCTACTGGCTATGAAACAGGTGATTACGAAACAACTGATTATGAATCATCCACTACTTATGAAACAACTGATTTAGAAACAACTGGATTTGAAGTGAATGATCCTATCTCTCGATCAACAAGACGCAGACATTGTGCGGGTGATACAGTAAACTTGCGATTTAACCCAACGAATGATGCTGTAAACTCTGTGTTTGTTGCCGGAAGCATTCTTCCATGCAGCCTGCCTCCAACCACACCATCTGGATCACCTCCTACTCCAATACCAACACCTGCAGCTACCAGTTTTATTAGTTGTTTAGAAGCTAATGGTTTTACGATCATTGAGATTGTCCCGTTAACGCCAACTGACGTGCTGGTAACTCTTGTAAGATGCTAATGAACATCTTACTCATTTGTTAAACCAAAGGATGATCCTTTGGTTTAGCTTCTACATAAGCGTATAGCATTCTATTTTCCTATCGCTAATAAAATTCGAAAGAAGTGATTAGATGAAAAATATGGATTATCCTGTAGTTTCATTGATCATTCCAGTTAAAAATGAAGGGAACAATATAAAAAATACGATTGAATCCGCATTTAAAGTAAAAACAGCTTATCCATTCGAAATCATTGTGGTGGACGATGGCTCCACAGATCAATGTTGTGATTTCATACCCTATCTTGGAACAGAGAGAGTTAAACGAATAAACAGCCACGGAATTGGTGCAGCGGGAGCAAGAAACATTGGAGCCCAAAATGCAAGTGGATCCTACTTAGTTTTTTGTGATGCTCATGTCTTTTTTGAAGATTATTGGCTTGAAGGCTTGCTGGAGCCTATACAAAAAGGATCAGCAGATGGTGTTACACCTGGTATAGCCAATGTAGATCATCCAATGTATCCCGGTTTTGGGCAAACCTTAAATGCATCATTAGAAGTCCAATGGCATTTAAATCAAAAAAGGCCCTTTCCAACTGCCATTTTGCCAGGCGGATGTTTTGCTGTAACCAAAGAAGTGTTTACCGATATTGGGGGGTTTGATAGCGAATTAAGAGTATGGGGTTATGAGGATGTAGAATTTTCGATTAGAATGTGGCTTTTTGGATATACCTGTTATGTACAGCCAGCAGTCAAAATTCTTCATGTATTTCGCAGTGTCCACCCATATAAGGTAAATTGGGATGATTTTTATTTTAATTTGCTGAGAATGGCGTATAGCCATTTTTCTGAGGATCGTATAAATAAATGCAAAGCGTTAATTATCCACAGTAATCCCGATGCAATAGAAGAAGAGGTATTGAAATCAAATGTATTGAAACAACGAGATATTTATTTTAAACGAAGAAAATTTGACGATAACTGGTTTATGAATGAATTTAACATTGATTTCTAATTTAAGTGTTTTCTTACTCCTTTTTCGGGCTTCCTCCTCTGTTCTTTATTCATCATTTACTTTGGTATGAATTTTTTTCTATCTTGGCGCTGTTATGGCATTGAAAAATAGGCGGAAGGATTCCTGCTATA
>NZ_BCUZ01000050.1 GCF_001591485.1 Neobacillus fumarioli NBRC 102428
CAAGCTGACCAAGGCGCTTGCGCTTTTATTATATGGAGGCGGTTGTTTTGCTGAATAATGCACAAATTCGTTATTGTTTAGACAAAATAGGTGAGATGTTCCCTGATGCCCATTGTGAATTGCATCACTCAAATCCATTTGAGCTGATTATCGCGGTATCTCTTTCAGCTCAATGTACGGATGCATTGGTTAATAAAGTAACAAAGAGTTTATTTCAAAAGTATAAAACACCTGAAGATTATTTGAATGTACCATTGGAAGAATTGCAAAATGATATCCGTTCCATTGGATTGTATCGAAATAAGGCCAAAAATATTCAAAACCTTTGCCGGATGCTTATTGAAGACTACGATGGCGAAATTCCCAAGGACCGAGATGAACTGACAAAGCTTCCAGGTGTCGGCCGGAAAACGGCCAATGTGGTTGTTTCCGTAGCATTTAATATACCGGCGATTGCGGTAGATACTCATGTTGAAAGAGTCAGCAAGCGTTTAGGCTTTTGCCGCTGGAAGGATTCAGTTTTAGAAGTCGAAAAGACGTTAATGAGAAAGGTACCAAAGGATGAATGGTCTGTTACTCATCATCGCTTGATATTCTTCGGCCGATATCATTGCAAAGCACAAAACCCGCAATGTTCAAGTTGTCCGTTACTGGATCTGTGCCGTGAAGGGAAGAAAAGGATGAAAGGAACGGGCATATAAATGGATGCTGCAAGCATATTGGAAGAATGGAAAACAGTAAAAGATCAGCTAGAAGATGTTTTTCGCAGGCGTGATCTAACAAATGTAAAAACATATATGGACAAGGGAATTGAATTGTTCAAGCAATTATTAGCATTGACAAATGATAAAACTGAATTACCTCCTTTTGACCAATTGGTTTATAAACCGGTTAATCTTGCCGAGAGATTCGAATTTATTATGAACAGACCCAATTTATATCACTCGTTCCGACAGCTTTCGGAGCTAATGAAAGAGCTTGAGAAACTTTATGTCAAAAATAATGTAAAAAAACAAGTCTAGGCATCATGCCTAGACTTGTTTTTTTAATGTCCTTTCGGACCTGTTCCCTTACCTGGTGATGGATTTTCAGGCGGAGTAGCTGGGGGCTGAGTGCCGCCATGATTCTCTCCGGGGCCTTTGTTGCCGGAAGAATCAGAACCGGTACCTGTACCATTTCCATTCCCTGTTTCATTACCAGTACCGTTTCCATTTCCATTCCCTGATCCTGTACCATTTCCATTTCCTGTTCCACTATTTGGATTTTGACTGGAATTATTATTTTCATTATTGTTGTTGTTTTGATTGTTATTATTCGGGTTTCCAGTATTATTTTGATTTCCGCTGGTTTGATTCGTATTTTGCTGTGCCTTTGGAACTTCAATAGAAGTAGAAGCGGAATCGCTCTTTTTATCACCGCTTATAGCCGTTACCGTGAAAGTAAACTTATCACCAGCATTTGCCGGAATTGTTAAACTTTTACCCGTTTGCGTAACATGTTTTGTTCCGCCTCCATTTGTTATGGCAATATCAAATTGGGCATTTGAATCTTTATAATCCCACGATAGGACAATTTGTTTGGCTACATCATCATATTTAGCTGTCAGATTTGCCGGCGCATCTAATTTACTGTATTTATCAGAAACCGTTGTCGGGGCATATCCTTTCACAGCATATTCTATCAGCACATCACTGTCTGGTGTATTATCACTTGCAAGGGCAGGAGGCATTGTGCCTTTTTCAATTCTTACTTGCTCAACACTGTTAGGCATTTTAAAATCCGGTGTATCAGCACCTTCAGAAACATGGGCCATTAGATTTTTAAAAATAAGCTGTGCAATTCGCTGGTTACTTCCTGCTTTGATTGGTGTTGACATGTCCGGGTAACCTGTCCAAACAGATGCAGTAAATCTAGTTGTATAACCGGTAAACCAGGAATCCGGGACATCCTTGCTGCTTTCAATGCCAAATTTTTTCATATCTTTGGCTGAATAATTCGTTGTACCTGTTTTACCTGCAATCGGCAAACCAGGGACGCTTGCAGTTACTCCTGTACCAGGCGGTTCAAGGACGCTTTTTAACATATCGGTAATCATAAATGCTGTAGAATCCTTCATGACAACCTTTGGATGCGGTGTTAAATCAATCACTGTACCATCACGCAGCTTGACTTTTGTGACAGCATGTGGAGCAATGTAGATTCCGTTATTGCCAAATGCGCTGTAAGCACCGGCCATTTCCAATGTCGAAACCCCTTTACTAAGGCCGCCTATCGCATAGGATTCATATATATCTTTTAATGGAATGCCGAGATTATTGGCAAATTGTTTTGCTTTATCAAGTCCAACTTGCTGCAGTGTCTGAACTGCAGGTGAATTCCGAGATAACTGCAGTGCCGTACGAATGGTCATTGGGCCCATGTATTGTTGGTCCCAGTTGCCAAATTTTTGACCTGAGGAGTACGTAACCGGTTTATCATCAATCATATGGTATGTTCCCCAGTTTAAATATTCAATTGCAGGGCCGTAATCCAGTATTGGTTTAATGGTGGACCCTGGCTGTCTGTACCCATCGATGGCATAGTTAAAGCCATATTTAACTTGCTGATTTCTGCCACCGCCAATCGCGCGGATTTCTCCAGTTTTTGTATCAAGAAGTGTAACCCCTGCCTGGAATTTTTGATCGGGGTACTGAATAATATCGTTTGTATTAAGAAGTTTATAAACATATTTCTGTGCATTAGGATCTAATGTTGTATAGATGGTTAACCCATCCGTGTTAATATCGAAATCAGTTTTTGCTTTGACTTCATCAATTACTTCATCCACATAGGAATCATACGGCTTTTCGTCCACTTTCCGCTGACTTTCTTTTAAGACATCGTCTTTTACGTGAATTTTTTCAGCATCTTCCATTTGCTTCTTCGTTATAAATCCATGCTCATTCATCAAGGATAAGACGATATTCCGCCTTTTTTCGGCCAAATCCGGATGTGTAAATGGATTATAATTATTTGGACTTTGCGGCATTCCGGCCAATTGGGCCGCCTCTGCCAGCGTTAATTTATTTAATGGTTTTCCATAATAGATTTTGGCTGCCGTAGCAAGTCCATAACTATTTTCCGAAACGTATACTTTATTAACATACATTTCGAAAATTTGGTGTTTCGTATATTTTTGCTCTAATTGATAAGCCAGCCATGCTTCCTGAATTTTACGCTTTAATGTTTTTTGCTGGGTGAGAAAGGCATTTTTTACGACTTGCTGCGTAATGGTACTTCCGCCTTCAGCCCCAAAGCCATGCTGAAAATTCGCTAATATTGCCCCGCCCAGGCGAATTGGATCAATTCCATGGTGCTGATAGAATCGATAATCTTCCGTCGCCAAAACGGCATCTTCAAGGACTTTAGGTATATCTTTATAATTGACATATTCCCGATTAACGGGTCCAACTTCAGTCACAAGATCCCCGTTCTTATCTAAAATCTTTGAAGGGATTGGATCTTTTAATAATTTAGGATCAAGCTTCGGAGCATCCTTAATCATATAAGCGAAAGCACCGGCTCCGCCAAGAATCACGACGATTCCAAACGCTACAAGGGTAAGAAAAATTTTCTTCCACATCCCGCGGCCTTTTTTCTTGGCCTTTTGTTGTCCGCCAGATTGCTGCTTTCGCCGCTCCTCTCTTGATTGATATTGATCTGCCATTCTATAATTCCTTCCTTTCTAATCTTCCTAAATTGACAAATTAGAGTGATTCTTTTGCTTGCGTTTTAATACAGTGTATCTAATATTTTAATATAATCAATTCTTGGCTGAAATCCAAGCGGGATGAGATGACCGGTTTGTTCAATTTCTTTTTTTGTGATTGATTTTCTGCCGCCACCTAGCATTCGTTCCCAGAAGGATAATAGGTGTTTAGCTTCTAAAAAGTATACCTCATTATTTCTGGTAAAGCGAAGAATCACAAAGCAAATACCTCCTTGATTCATCACTTCTTCCATATGTGTAATCTGATGCTGATGGAAATTTTTTAAAGGAAAGGAGGATGTATTTTGCGTCTCCTTTGCCTCAAAATCAATATATTTTCCTTTATACACACCATTATAATCCGTTGTAGAAGCAATTTTGAAATAAGCTTCTTTTATAACAGCCGCACTGCGTTTCGGATAGTCAACCTGGACAATTTGAATAGGTGTTGGTTTTTTATGGACTACAGCAATTTTTCTTTCGCGGTAGTAAAGATTCGTTGCATTTAAGTCCTCTTCAAGTGTCCTTCCCCTATTGGCGTATGAGCCGTTTTCCTGTTTTTTTTGTAATATGGTCATTTCATTTCCTGTTTGGTTGAACTTTTTTCCGTTTGGATAGCGAATTGTCATGATAAGCACCCCTTAGCCACACCTTATCATACCAAATCTTTGTTAAAATAGGATGAATAAATACTAAAGATAATGGACATTTTATAGATATTGTACTATAGCATCCGGACCAATTCATATTTCATTAATTAACGTTTTATACTTTTAAACTATGAAAACACGTCAAGGGAAGATGACTATGAATCATCTTACAATACTGGAACAAACGGTTATTCGTCAAATAAAAACAGAAACAGCAAGAAAAAACATTGATAATATTTCCAGAACAAATGCTTACTTAGCGTATTTTAAGAAGCAGCCTGATCTATTATGGGCTTTTCTGGCGCATATGGTTTCCAGAAATGGAGGCTGGAATATGTGCGATTTGGAGGGGGAAATATTTTCACAGCTTCTAGCACCTGAGCTTAGAAAACAGCTCTTTTTAACATATGAAAGGGCCAATTGGCTTATTTTCCATGATGCTTTTCCCCAATTATTGCTCTATCATCTTTCGAAAATAAACAATACTTCCATGTTTCATTTACTGCCGTATTTCCATGTTTCTTCCTTTATGCAGCGGGAATGGGAGCGATATTGGAGGAATGGAGACAGGAAGCGGCTCACATGGGCACTGATTATTAATGAGCAAAATGTGATTCAAACTCCTGTTATAAGCCATCCTGTTTATAAGAGTAAGGTGTTTCGCAATGTGATTTTTTCTTTTCAAGACTGGCTTCATTTTAGCTGTGTATTGTTCCCAACATGCGGAGGAGAAGTTTATGGGGCAAGTGTAAATGGATTTGCTTCTCTTTCCAAACGAATTCAATTAGGGAAACGTTTGGCCGATATTCTATTTCGCCCTCGGTTATTTCCACATTTTTTTGAATTTGCAATACGAACGCCGCATACAGGCTCAAGATTTGATTATGAACAATATTTCAAGGTAAAGAGCCAACGTAGAACCCCAATTCTAAGAATGAGCTTTCCCATTATTCAGCATCACCAGCATAAATATGAAGATTGGAGTCAGAAGAGGATGATAGTTCCCTCCTGGCTACATTTTCCTTCCTGTCATCATCATTCGATCCATCTTACCGATTGGTATTTTGCCAAATCTAATCAGTTGGAATTATTACTGGCATTGAAAAAAACGCTGAATTTAAATAAATGGGAGTAAAAAGAAAAAGCAAGGAAACTCCTTGCTTTTTTTCTTACTCTGCCGGTCGGTTGGGACCTTCAAGTTTTTTATTACCATAGCCGGTTCTTTTTTCTGCTGTTGTTTGGACTGTTTGTTTTTTAGATTGCTGATTGTTTTTTGCCATCACCAACACCTCCAATCCATAGGTTGTGTTGTTTTCATTTTTTCATACAATTTATTACGATGTCGAAAGAAAGTGAGAGAGTGACGGTTTAACACTTTCTTTGCCGAATCGCTTCTAGTTTTGTCTTGAAGGAAGGAGGCTTCCAATAGAAGGAGAATTAGTTACTAACAATGTTGAGGAGGGTGTAATTTTATGAACCAATCATCACCTGAAAAGGAAATGCTTCTGGCGGCACTGACAGGAATTGTTGATCAATTGGAAGAATTGGGACCGGTACTTGAAACCACTTTCTCAGACCTCCGCATTCAATTATACAAAGAAGAGCGATATAAAATATTTGAAACGGAAGAGCAATTATCCATTATCGAGCATAAATTTGATCAAAGGATTTCTTTGGGCAACGGAAAGACGGCTTAGCTCATCAAATGTCTTTATAGTTCGGATTTGTTAAATTTATGGCTTGGTTTTTCGGCGGAAGGAAAAGCTTAATGCTTCCACCTAGCGGCTGGTGACCTCTAGCCGCTAGCGCTTCCGCTTAAAAGCTATAACTTTTAGACGCGCGATGCTTATGCTGCCGCAGCTTTCCTTGTGAAGCTGGACAATTTTCGAAATCAAAAAGAGACGCATCTGCATCTCTTTTCAAATTGATTTACATTGTTGTTCGATGAGGGAGTTTTCTTGAAGGATTTCCGGAAATACTGCTCCGTGTTGTTCAAGTTCACGGATCAGAAGACGGTATTCTTTTATGCATATCTCGTTGTGTATATATGCTTTTCTGACAAAATCCAGTAGTGCATTTACATCTTCAGTCATATAATCCCGACTTTGAATAAATCTTTTTTTCAATTCGCGAAGATCCATAACATAGTCCTCCTTCATCGTTTTATAAAAGCAAATAATATGCTTTTCCTAATCCTATCACGAAAAAGGGGGATTATTAGTTTTTAAAATATTTAAACTTCAGACAAAATTCCTCTCATTTTGACAATGCATTGGGTAGGACGTAATCACCATTTATTTCAAACCTTCATAATGTGTAATAGTGATAAAAGCGGAGGAGATGTTTGCCTATGCATGGTACAATGAGTTCACCATTTCATAATGTGAATACAGGATTCATGTGGCAAATGATGCACCAGGATCCGTTAAGCAAAAAGTGGAATCAGCAGATTCTTCACAGGCAGCACCCTATTGGCTTTCCCGTGCCGCAACATTATTCTGTCTATCCACAAAACCCGTATCCGGAACATTATATGCCGTTTGCCCAAAGCTTTCAACATGGTTTTATCCCGCAAACAGTATCCCATCAGCCATCTTCGCAAAAGGATGCGCAATTTTTGTTTCATAATCCGCTCCAGCCCTCTGAAGAAATGGTGCCGAAACCATATCCGCCGGTCCAAGGATTCTCAGTGATGAATCCATATCCGAAAAATAAATTGCTAGCAAAACAGCCTAACGGCATGCAATCATTAATGAATTCGTTTAAGTCGCAGGATGGAACGATTGATTTTAACAAGATGATCAATACAGCGGGCCAAATGATGAATGCAGTAAACCAAGTTTCCTCTCTTGTGAAGGGGTTTGGAGGACTATTTAAACCACAATAAAAAGACGGCACACTAGCCGTCTTTTTCACTTAATCTATTTCAATAATTCTTCCTTTTTCACGCGGAATTCGGATTTGTAATAGTCCATCCCGGTATGAGGCTTTAATTTTTCTGTCGTTGACCGCAGCGGGAAGTGCGACTGTTCTTGAGGATTGCTGCCGGAATACTTTACGGCGGTATATTTGGTTATTGTCATCTTCTGCTGTTTCCAGTTCATTATTTTCTACAGAAATGGTTAAGTATTGGCCAGTCATATTTAAATGAATTTGTTCCCGTTTTACTCCCGGTAGTTCTGCCGTCACGATATATTCAGTGTCTGTTTCGTCCGTTTTAACCTGGAAGCCTCCATCAAATGGAAACGGAGCTTTAAAAAAATCATCAATCGATTGAAGGAATCCGCGAATCGGTTTTTCTGAGAAAAAATCATTCATAGATTTCATGAAGTCGCCAAAATGATCTGGAAACTTAGGCTTAGAATGATGCTTATCATTCGGAAGATTAGATGACATTTCCATACCCTCACTTTCATAAAATTCACACCATATTATATGCAAGAGAGAGCGGGCAAGTGAAGCTCGCGGGCCTGGTAATGTGCTAGAACAGATGAATCTCTTTCATAAGTGTTTGTAAAGACAGAATCATATTCCCTTCCTCGTCAGCTTCTATTAATTGTTCCTTTTTCATTTTGGTCAGCGTCCGTGAAATGGTTTCTCGTGTAGTCCCGATCATATTTGCTAAATCTGTGTTTGTAAATTCATATTTTAAACGAATGGTCCCATCCTCTTGAGCTGATCCGTAATTTTTAGCAAGACGTATCAGTAATTTAACAATTTGTTCATATGTATTATTTAAAATTTGCTCTTCTAATCGATTTTGCAGGTCAATAATTCTTTCGCCTAGAATCCGAAATACTTTGATGCAAAGTTCGGGGGTTTCAATTAAAATGTTTTCAAATTGTGAAACCGGAACAGCAATTATTATAGCGGGTTCCAATACTTCTGCATTAGCCGGATAATCACCTTTTCTGAAAAAGCCGATATGGGGAAACATTTCCCCCTTTTTCATAATGGTGACGATTTGTTCTTTGCCATTTACATCACTTTTGTAGATTTTAATTTTCCCTTCATAAATAAAATAAACATGTTCCAAAGGATCGCCTTGGAGGAATATATGACTATGTTTTTTCCATGTTCGGACAATTGAAATACTAGCAATTTTTGTTATTTCCAAATCATTTAACTCATGAAACAGTGAGAACCCTGACAGCACCTTTTTTATTTCATTTATCTTCACGTCATCACCTTCAATTTCATATCAATCCTTTTTATTATAACAAAAATATTTGAGTCTACGGAAAGTAATTTTCTAAATAGATCTTTTATGTCGAACGTTTATTCGTTAAAATAGAAAAGATGAGGTGAGAACGGTGAAACGGAAGAAAAACTTGCAGGAGATCCTTGCAGAATTTCAATTAAATGAAGAATTTAACAAAAACATTGTTTCATGGCATACCATTCCGGGAAGAAAAGCACAAACGGTACCTTTCCCGGAAGACTTACATTCAAAATTAATAGAGGCCCTACAGCAAAAAGGAATTAATACATTGTATACCCATCAAAAAACTGCTTACGAGAAAATTAAGGCGGGGGAAAGTGTTGTAGCGGTCACACCAACTGCTTCCGGAAAAACATTATGCTACAACTTGCCGGTATTACAGACGATTCTGACCCATGAAAATGCCCGTGCTCTTTATATGTTTCCTACAAAGGCACTGGCTCAGGACCAAAAGAGTGAAATAAATGAAATTATACAAGCGGCAGGGGTTGAAATTAACAGTTATACGTTTGACGGGGATACACCTGCTAACGTGCGCCAGCGGGTTAGAAAAGCGGGACATGTGGTCATGACGAATCCGGATATGCTTCATTCAGCTATTTTGCCGCATCATACGAAGTGGGTTTCCTTTTTTGAAAATCTCAAATTTGTGGTGATTGATGAACTGCATATATACCGAGGTGTCTTTGGGAGTCATGTTGCCAATGTGATCCGCAGACTGAAACGGATTTGCCGCTACTACGGCAGTAAACCTGTTTTTATTTGTACATCAGCAACCATTGCAAATCCATTGGAACTGGCAGAAATGTTAACAGAAGAACTGATGCAGTTAATTGATTATAACGGAGCGCCGAGTGGTACAAAACATTTTGTCTTTTATAATCCACCGATCGTCAATAAACCGTTAAATATTCGAAAGAGTGCTACTCTTGAGGTTCGAAAACTTGCCGGGGAATTGTTGAAGAATAAAATTCAAACAATTGTTTTTGCAAGGAGCAGGGTAAGAGTCGAAATCATTCTTACCTATCTGCAAGAATTGGTAAAGAACGAGCTGGGGCCTAAATCGATCATGGGCTACCGCGGGGGCTATTTGCCGACAGAACGAAGGAAAATAGAAAAAGGCTTGAGGTCAGGAGAAATTTATGGGGTTGTCAGCACCAATGCTCTAGAATTGGGTGTCGATATCGGGTCTCTTCAAGTTTCAATTATGACGGGCTATCCAGGCTCGATCGCAAGTGCATGGCAGCAGGCCGGAAGAGCGGGAAGAAGACACGGAGAAGCATTAGTCATTATGGTCGCGAGCTCCAGTCCGCTTGATCAATATATCATTCAAAACCCTGATTATTTTTTCAATAAATGCCCGGAAACAGCCCGGATTAATCCGGATAACTTAATTATTTTAATTGATCATTTAAAATGTGCAGCATATGAATTGCCATTCAAGGCAGGAGAGACATTTGGCACCATAGGGGAGGCCTTAGAAGAATTATTGGAATATTTAACTGAAGAACGGGTTCTTTATCGTAACGGAGATAAATGGTATTGGATGAATGATTCATTTCCAGCACATAATATCAGCCTGCGATCGGCCTCACAAGAAAATGTCGTGATCATTGATCAAACGGATGTGGCAGATGTTAAAGTAATTGGCGAAATGGACCGTTTTTCGGCCATGACGCTGCTACATGAAGAAGCTATCTATTTGCATCAAGGTAGCCAATTTCAAGTTGAAAAGCTGGATTGGGAGGAGAAAAAGGCGTTTGTCCGCGAAGTGTTTGTTGATTATTTTACGGACGCCAATTTGGCTGTGCAATTGAAAGTATTAGAGATTGATAGATTGAAGAGACTGGATGCTGCTGAAATTGGATTCGGGGATGTAAGTGTCGGAGCGATGGCCACTATTTTTAAAAAAATCAAGTTTGAGACACACGAAAATATTGGTTCGGGTCCCATTCATTTGCCGGAAGAAGAACTGCACACAAGTGCAGCATGGGTTTCACTTGGTGAATCTTTAGAACTAGGCAGGGAAAGAACGGAACAAGGGCTGATCGGGGCAGCACATGCCCTTCAATCTATTGCTCCCCTATTTGTCATGTCTGACCCGCAGGATCTCCACGTCATCCCGCAAGTGAAAGCCGATCATAATGAAAAGCCTACTATCTTCTTCTATGACCGCTATCCCGGCGGTATTGGCTTAAGTGAGAAAATTTACAGCGGGATGGCTGAAGTGATTACAGAAACAAGAAATATGATTGTCCGCTGTGAGTGCCAATCCGGCTGTCCTTCTTGTATTGGAACGGAAGCGGCAGGCAAGACTGCAAAACAAGATGCTGTTCAAATGCTTGAAGCCTTTATGGGCAAGGAAGGTCACCAATGTCATTAAGAAGCAAATTAAATCGTTTAAAACCGTATCTAAGAGCAGACGGTCAATCGGAAAAATCAATTCATCCTCCTGTGGAACAGACAATACTAGTGCCTTTTCGCGAACAGTGGGCAAGAGAATATTACTCCCTATTTTCTTGATCAAGATTATTGTTTGATTAGAGAGGTTAAATATCCTTTAACCAAGCAGCATGGACATTATTGTTTCGGAGACTTGATAACGGCGGTGAGCATTTGGAACAGTCGGGGAATCAGCCATCCTTTATCAGCTGAGGGGTTCAGTGCGGAAGATTTGTTCTTTTTTGATACTGAAACGACGGGACTTGGCACTGGTGCCGGAAACACCATTTTTTTGCTCGGTTATGCAAGTATCTCAGACGGCGAAATTATTGTAAGACAGCATATCCTGCCGCATCCAGGAGCTGAAGTTCCTCTATATGACAGCTTTTTACGGTACGTGAATTATAATACGCTCATTACTTATAATGGAAAAGCATTTGACTGGCCGCAAGTGAAAACAAGGCATACCCTAGTTCGAGAACATGTCCCGAAATTGCCGGAATTCGGCCACTTTGACTTGTTTCATGCTGCAAGAAGGCTGTGGAAGCATAAACTGGGTAGTTTAAAACTTTCGGTGGTGGAAGCAGAAGTGTTAGGGATTAAAAGGAAAGATGATATTCCAGGATACTTGGCGCCTATGATTTATTTTGACTTTATCGAAACCAAACAGCCGGATGGCATGCTGGGAATTTTAAAACATAATGAAATCGACGTTTTGTCGCTTATTACGCTTTATATACACATAACCTTTCAATTACATGGGATCGACCACAATCAGACTAGGATAGAGTCCTATGAGGTCGGCCGCTGGTTTGCCGCCATTGGGGAACAGGAGCAAGCAGAAAAAGTATTAACGAAACTGATGGATGGTGGGGATTTAACGTCCTTTCAGGCAAAACGGGAGCTTGCCTTTCAGTATAAAAAAGCTAAAGAATGGGATAAAGCAAAGAACATGTTTCAAGAGGTAGCCGATTCTGGCGATCTGAAAATGATGCTTGAAGCATGTGTAGAACTAGCGAAAATATTTGAGCACCGAATAAAAGATATAACACAGGCACTTGCATATTGTGATAAAGCGATCAGGCTGCTTGCTCAATCTGATAAGCAGGATGAATGGCAGAAACCGCTGCAATTCAGGAAAGAACGGCTAATGCAAAAATATAGGAAGTCCCTAGATAATCATGGGTCTATAATTGTAACAAAAATTTAACATTTAACCAGTATTTCCTTATTGAGAATCAAAGAGTAAGAAGGTACAATTTACAATTGTGTGAAGAAAAAAATGCAATATTCATGGAGCTGATCATATGTATAAAGCAATTATGTTTTTATTTTTTGTTGTTGTCGGATTAACAGCGGTAATCTTTACCGGAATGAAAGATAGTTTTTCTTCTTTTTTGTAAGCGACTGACCGGGAAATTTTGCGTATTTCTTTTAAAAATAGGTATTTTCATTAGTACAAGAGTACTCCTTTTTTCATAGGCTGTTAATGTAAATAAATTAACTTATATGGAAAGGAGAGCTTTGAATGTTTCTTGGAGCTAATGTTACACCTCCGGTCATTCACCCAACAACCAATTATGTGAATCATACTTTTTCTACTACTGTAGTGCCGCATATTCATCCAATTCATACAACAACCATCAACCATCATGTATATCAACATAAACATTATTGTCCGCAAACCTCTTCCTGTTGTGAAGAAGTCTGCAATCAGCAAATTAACTGCTGCAATCCATGCGCACCTGGCCTAATGCCGGTTACAGCCCCAATGCCGAATGCATTGCCTAATGCTATGCCGAATGTAATGCCTAATATGCCAGGCTATGGAGCTGGTGGTCCGGGATTTGTACCAGGCCCATATATGGGATCAAGACCTTAAAATGAGCGGCAAGTACAAGGGCTTCTTAGCCCTTGTTTTTTATTTGCAGAAAGTATAATTTTCTTATCAGGCATCAGTGCAACTACGCCTCATGAACCGCGTACCGGGCTCGCCGGTCGGCGAGTTTTCTAAATTTCTTTACTATATGTTATGCTTAAGTTTGTAAAATGTTTGTCCTATTTTTTAATTTTTTTAAGGTGTCGAGTATAGTGAAAGTATTGGCAATATCAGGATATAAATCATTTGAGTTAGGGATTTTTAAAAAAGATCATCCTTCTGCTTACTATATTAAAGCGGCTCTTAAAAAAGCGCTGGTTCCGTTAGCCGAGGAAGGACTGGAATGGGTATTGATCAGCGGTCAATTAGGGGTTGAATTATGGGCGGCTGAAGTAGTGTTTGATCTTCAACTTGAATTTCCTGAATTAAAACTCGCGGTCATTACTCCTTTTTTGGATCAAGAGGTTTCCTGGAATGAATACAACAAGGAGTGGTATGCATCCATTTTAGCACAGGCCGATTTTGTTGATTCTGTTACGAAAAAAGGCTATGAAAAGCCATGGCAATTCCGCTTGAAAAATCAGTTTTTTATCGAAAAAAGTGATGGTCTCTTGCTTCTTTATGACCAGGAAAAGGAAGGAAGTCCTAAGTATTTATATGACATGGCGCTACAGTATCAGAAGAATCATGATTATCAATTGTTTTGCCTTACCTTTTATGATTTGCAAGTGGTCGTTGAAGAAGAACAAGAAAAACAATCCCTTTTTTAAGCGTTTTTTAAGAATTCTTTTTATAATGATCCATATAATGGTTTCGGAAACGCTTTTGGATTTAGATAAGAAAATTGACAAAAACAAATATTTTTGAAAGAATATTAGGTAATGATTGGCTAGAGGTGATTTGAATGCTGTCAGATAAGGTTAAATTAACAGCTAAGGATATTTTGGAGAAGGAGTTTAAGACCGCAGTACGCGGTTATAAACAAGAAGAAGTTGATAAATTTTTAGATTTAATCATTAAAGATTACGGAACTTTTCATCAAGAAATTGAAGACCTCCAGCAGGAAAACCTTCGCTTACGCAAACAACTTGAAGAAGTATCGAAAAGGCAGCCGGTTGCGCAGCCAGCTGGAACGACGAATTTTGATATTTTAAAGCGTTTATCCAATCTGGAAAAGCATGTGTTTGGCAGTAAGCTATATGAATAACAGCACAGCGTTATTTCCAATTATTAACCATTGAATAAAGAGATATGATTACATATAATAAGTAATGTATTCATTAATAACGTTCGGGTAATCGCTGCAAGAAGCTTTAAGCAGATTGCAGAGGAAAGTCCATGCTCGCACGAGCTGAGATGCTCGTAGTGTTCGTGCCTAGCGAATTCATAAGCTAGGGCAGCTGGTTATATAGCCAGTTGACGGCTGGGAAAATACCTAAGTCCATTGGATATGGTATGAATACCTGTAAAAGTGCCACAGCGACGTAGTCTTTCTAGAAATGGAAAGGGTGGAACGGGTAAACCCCACGAGCGAGAAACCCAAATTATGGTAGGGGCACTTTCTCTGAGGAAATGAACAAGGAGAAGGACAGATTCATTTAGAATCTGTAGATAGATGATTACCGCCAGGGTACGAGGCAGACCAAGCCGTTTGCAGTACTCAGGTACAGAACATGGCTTACAGAGCGTTATTAATGCATGGAAAAATGATCATTTGAAAGCTCTCCACCGGGAGGGCTTTTTATAGTTTTAAGATCTTATTGATTTGCTCATAATGGAAAGGAACTTCCCATTACATAAAATGGAGATAAATAAGGGTGAAAAAATGGGTACATATGAATTAATCGCAACGGCTGCTATGGGGCTCGAAGCATTAGTGGCGAAGGAAGTCCGGGCACTTGGCTATGATTGTCAAGTAGACAATGGAAAGATTACTTTCAAAGGAGACGAGTATGCCATCGCACGAAGCAACTTATGGCTTCGTACCGCTGATCGGGTTAAACTTAAAATTGGTGAATTTAAAGCACTTACGTTTGATGAATTATTTGAGAAGACAAAGGCTCTTCCATGGGAACAATTTTTACCGGAGGATGCGGAGTTTCCAGTCATTGGGAAATCGGTCAAATCAAAGCTGTTCAGTGTTTCTGATTGTCAGGCCATTGTTAAAAAGGCCATTGTCGAGCGCATGAAAAAGCATTATAAACGTGAAAGCTGGTTCGAAGAAAGTGGTGCCTTGTATCGCATTGAAGTTTCTCTGTTGAAGGATATTGCTACAATTACTTTGGATACAAGCGGAACCGGCCTTCATAAACGCGGCTATCGCGCCGCACAGGGAGCGGCACCATTGAAAGAAACGCTGGCTGCTGCTTTGGTCATGCTCACCAATTGGCAACCGGAGCGGCCGTTTATTGACCCGTTTTGCGGTTCCGGTACCATTCCGATTGAAGCTGCTCTAATCGGCCAAAATATTGCCCCCGGCTTTAACAGGGAATTTGTCTCGGAGAGATGGAACTTCATTCCGGATAAGGTTTGGGAAGAGGCAAGGAATGAAGCAGAAGATTTGGCTAGATACGAACAGTCGCTCGATATTATCGGCTCCGACATTGACCATCGGATGGTGAAAATCGCCCAAGAAAATTCCTTTGAGGCAGGTTTTGCGGACATTATTCAATTTAAGCAAATGCAAGTGAAAGATATTTCCGTAAAGAAAGACTATGGAGTTATTGTAGGAAACCCTCCGTACGGTGAAAGATTGGGGGAGAAAGAAGCAGTGGAGAACATGTATCGAGAGATGGGACATGCATTCAGTAAGCTTGATACATGGTCGATTTATATTTTGACTTCGAATGAAGAGTTTGAGACATTTTACGGAAAGCCGGCTACGAAGAAACGAAAACTTTTTAATGGCTTTATCCGGACAGATCTTTATCAATATTGGGGGAAAAAACCCCCGCGTCAGAACAACGAAACAGAAAAATCATGATTAGCGTCATTAGAGACGCTATTCTTTTGTGTATGGCAGGGATTTATTAGGAGGTAAGAATGCAAAATCGTATACCGTTTGTTGTGGATAAAACTGAATCTTTCTATGATAAATTAGCGGAATGGATTGGCGATTTATTTTATGAAGTATTTCCTGAAGCCGGTTTTGAACTTCGAGATGAACAAATTTATATGGCCTTCCAGCTGGAAAAGGCCTTTAAAGAGAAAAAAGTGATGTTTGCCGAAGCGGGAGTAGGAACGGGAAAAACGATTTGTTATCTGTTGTATGCCATTATGTATGCCCGTTATACCAATCGTCCAGCCGTTATTGCCTGTGCTGATGAGACATTGATCGAACAAATAGTTAAAAAGGAAGGCGATATTGCCAAGCTTGAAAGAGTTCTGGGCTTAGAAATTGATGTCCGTCTGGCAAAATCTCAAGACCAATATTTATGCTTAAAGAAGCTGGAACTTGTAGATCAGGGTGATTTATTGGACGCGGCAGCAGACATTTATGATCAACTGCCTGAATTTGTTCATTTAAGCGGGACTATGCAGTCATTCGAAAAGTATGGCGACCGAAAAGAGTATCCCCATCTTTCAGATGAGATATGGGAAAAGGTAAACTGGGACCCGCTTCAGGATTGTTTTTCATGTGATAAACGCCACCGCTGCGGGCTGACCTTACACCGAGAATATTATCGGAAAGCAACAGATTTAATTATCTGTTCACATGACTTTTATATGGAACATATTTGGACAAAAGATGCCAGAAAGCGTGAGGGACAGTTGCCGCTTTTGCCGGAGCATTCTTCCGTAGTTTTTGATGAAGGGCATTTGCTTGAATTTGCTGCCCAAAAAGCATTGAGTTATCGTTTTACGGATTATACGCTGGAACATTTGCTGACAAGGTTAATGGAAAATGATGTCCGGGAAAAAACCTTGTATACGATTGAAGCAGCTCTAGAAGAAAATGATCATTTTTTTAATACAATTTCCCAATTCTCATCAAAACCGCTTGGTTCGGAAAAGCAAATCATTACGAAAAATCCGCTAGTCATTAAATCTTGTCGTAAGTTGCTTTTTATCTTACAGTCATTGGAAGAAGAATTGGTTTTTGAAAGTGAAATGTTTGTCATCAATGAGTATGATTTAAAGATTGTCGAAGAATATCTCGAGCAAATTACCTATTCACTGTCTCTCTTTCTTCAAGAGATAAACGGAATTACCTGGTATGAAGAAAAGGCTGGTGAACGAACGCTGGTAATTATGCCGAAAATGGTAAAAGAAGTATTGCGGGAAGAAGTGTTTTCCCAGAAAAAACCTTATGTATTTTCCTCTGCTACTTTATCGAATGACAAATCGTTTGATTATATTGCAGACAGTTTGGGGATTGCCGATTACTTGGCTTGCTCTGTTTCATCTCCATTTGACTATGATGAAAAAATGAAGATTTATCTTGCTAGTTTTGATCATAAAAAGATAGATGACAAGATGGATTATCTTATCGAAAAAGTCCGTCAATCAGAAGGAAGGGCATTAATCCTGCTGAATAATCAGCATGAAATGGCGCAAATTAAGCAACGATTGAAACAAGAGCTGGATTTCCCGCTTTATTTTGAAGGGGATGAAGAAATAAGTACGCTCGTAGCCAAATTTCAACAGGAGGAACATGCGGTCCTTTGTTCCATCCATTTGTGGGAAGGGTTGGACATCCCGGGAAGATCACTTGAAAATGTATTAATCTATTCACTCCCATTTCCGCCGAATGATCCAGTCTTTATGGCAAAACGGGAAGGAGTTTCTGATCCGTTTTCCCAAGTGGACGTGCCTTATATGCTGCTTCGCTTGCGCCAGGGAGTAGGGCGGCTAATCCGAAGTGAACAGGATAAAGGGACGGTTCATATTCTTCTGGACGATACTGTCCATCCGTCCGTAATCCAGAAAGTAAAAGAAGTGTTACCGACCAAAGCAGTCGAAACAGACCATTAAT
>NZ_BCUZ01000051.1 GCF_001591485.1 Neobacillus fumarioli NBRC 102428
TTTTCAAAGTAAAAATTTATACTCTTTACTTTTTAAAAATTCAATGAATCTGACATTTCTCGTTGATTATTCCGATATGGAATTGTATAATTAGCATCATATAAAATTATTCCTACCTGAATACTATGATTTTATGCTAACAAAACTTTTTGTATATAAGGGGAGATCTAAATGTTTTGGACATATATGGCGTTTATCATTGCTTTCTTTTTCGCTATGAATATTGGTGCAAGTGGAACGGCGGCATCAATGGGCACCGCTTACGGAACAAATGCCATTCGGAATAAACGCTTAGCCATGCTGCTAGTCGCAATTGCTGCGTTCCTTGGAGCTGTTCTCGGAGGGGGAGAAGTTGTCAAAACCATTGGTAATGGGATTATTCCGTCAAAATATTTAACCATTGAAACGGTCGTCCTTATACTTGCCGGGGCAGCACTGACGTTATTTATTGCCAATATGATAGGAATCCCGTTATCTACTAGCGAAGTAACTGTAGGTTCCATTGTGGGGGCTGGAATCGTCTATAAACATATATTTATTAGCAAACTTTCAGTCATTGTTCTATTTTGGGTGCTGGTACCCATTGTTTCATTTCTTATTACATTTGTATTAGGGAAATTAATTGCCGCTGCAGAAAAAAAGTGGACTGGATTACAAAAGGAAGGAAAATGGAAAAAATGGCTTGCTAGATTACTAGTGATCGGCGGCTGTTTTGAAGCCTTTTCTGCCGGGATGAACAATGTAGCCAATGCCGTTGGACCGCTTGTCGGCGCCGGAATGCTTTCGGCAGATAAGGGGATTTGGATTGGGGGACTGTTCGTTGCATTAGGCGCGCTTCTTTTGGGTGGAAAAGTAATGGAGACAAACGGGAAGAAAATCACGCGACTTTCCTTATTGGAAGGTAGTGCTATTTCTTTTACCGGCGGCGCGCTCGTCACTTTGGCTTCTATATATGGTCTTCCCATTCCTTTAACACAAGTAACAACTTGCGGCATTCTCGGTGTCGGTGCAGCACAAAAAGGTTTTGGCATTTGGCAAAAGTCAGTCATTCAAAAAATTATCAAAGTATGGCTAATCTCCCCTTTAGCATCACTTGTGATCACCTATGTGCTGATTAATCTATTAATTGAGTGGAATATTTATAATATTGTCGTTATTTTAAGTACACTCATTGCAGTCGTTGGAGTATTAAGCTTATCAGCCAATATCCGCAAAGAGAACAGCACCATTCATGATGAAGGCGGAGGAATTTAAGTACGGTTTACACCCCCACACTATGTAAGGTGGGGGTGTAAACTTGTATACCGCAAAGCTGGAAAAAATTTCGGCAATTGCTATAGTAGTCTTAGGAGTGAATTTTACATTAGAAAGGATTCGATGTCATGAACTATAATTTTGATGAAATCGTCAATAGGAGAGGGACCTTTTCTTTAAAATGGGATGGCGGCAGTTTCATTAAACAAAGCGGCTTAACGGAACGCTATGATGAAGAGACGATTCCATTATTTACAGCAGACATGGATTTACCCGTCCCTCAGCCCTTAATTGATGCATTACATAAAACAGTGGATCATCGGATATTTGGCTATACTATCTTTCCGCAAGAATATTTTGAAGCGATCCAGCACTGGTTTAAGAAACGTCATGACTGGGACATTAAGCGGGAAGAAATTATTTATAGCCCGGGAACTGTCTATGCCTTAAATGTTGCAGTTAAGGCATTTACCAATCCGGGGGATGGGATTATTATTCAACGTCCCGTATACCCGCCGTTTACTTCAGCAATCCTGACAAACAAAAGAGAATTGCTCAACAATGCCCTCAAAGTGGATGATGATGGCTATTACCATATTGATTTTGATGATTTTGAAACAAAAGCAAAAGACGAAAAAACGAAAATGTTCATTTTATGTAACCCGCATAATCCGACAGGAAGAATTTACACAGTAGAAGAACTGCGGAAATTGGCCGATATTTGTGAACGAAATGGTGTCATTATGGTGGCAGATGAGATTCACGGAGACTTGATCCGCCGCAATAAGACCTTTATTCCGCTGGCCAAAGCGGTGGAAAAAGCAGACCATATCATTACCTTTACGGCTATTAATAAAACCTTTAATGTGGCGGGATTACACTGTACAAATGTCATTATTTCGAATCCGGAACTGAGGAAAACCTTTACTCGTGTACTTGGTTATCATTTACCGTCCCCGTTCACAGTGGCGGCTCTCATTGCTGTTTACAATGAAGGGGAAGAGTGGCTTGAGCAATTGAAGGAATATATCGACGGCACAATGGAATGGGTCGTGAACTTTCTAGCGGAAAGGATGCCGAAAGTAAAAGTACGAATTCCCGAGGGAACCTATGTGATGTGGATGGACTTTAGCGGGTACGGTATAACCCCTGAAGAAGTTCACGAGCGGATCTATCATAGGGCCAATGTTTTACTTGAAGACGGCAAGCTGTTTGGCGAAGAAGGTTTGCATTATCAACGAATTTGTATTCCGTCGCCAAGGCCATTGATTAAAGAAGCGTTTGAAAGAATTGCCAGAGAATTTGAAGATGTAAATTAAGCAACAGAGGTCTAAGACATTTTTATAGAAAACCCTTGCAAAATACTGAAAATTATGTAAAATATAAATATAAATCCTCGTCCCTATCCGCATCACCGTGGAAGGAAGAGAGGAATGACTGTTAAATCCATTAAAAATTTGACTGTTAAGATTTCATCACCCATCTTTTACCGGATGGTGCTTATGAATCGGAAAGCCAGTCCTAACCGCCATTAGGGGAGGACTGGCTTTTTTGTATGTCAAATGACAGAAGGGGGAGGGAATTTGACTGGAGCATTAACAGGAGTTAAAGTGTTGGATCTAACGAGAGTACTGGCGGGTCCCTTTTGCACGATGATGTTAGGAGATCTTGGTGCTGATGTTATGAAAGTTGAAGCGCCGGGCGGCAGTGATGAAACCCGCAGCTGGGGGCCGCCGTTTCAAAATGCCGTAAGTGCTTACTATTTATGTGCCAACCGCAATAAGCGCAGTATTACAGTGAATTTGAAAACGGAAGAGGGGCGGGAGCTGATCCGCCGTTTGGCGAAACAGTCCGATTGTCTGATTCATAATTTCAAGACCGGTTCCATGGAAAAATGGGAACTGGATTATGAACAGCTTAAAGCCATCAATCCTAGATTGATTTTTTGTTCGATTACCGGCTTTGGCGAAACGGGGCCATACCGACATTTGCCGGGCTATGATTATATCGTCCAAGGAATGAGTGGGATGATGAGTATTAACGGAGGCGAGAATAGCGACCCGTTAAAAATCGGGGTGGCCATGATGGATATTTTAACTGGGCTTTATTCTGTCATTGCCATTGAAGCGGCCCTTTTGGAACGGGAAAAGTCAGGTTTAGGACAAAAAATAGACATGGCGCTGTTTGATAGCGGTGTCAGTGCCCTAGTGAATGTCGCAAGCAATTATCTTATTTCCGGAAACGTGCCGCAAAGACTGGGAAATGACCATCCCAATATCGTACCCTATTCGACCTTTCGTGCCTTGGACGGTGAATTGATCATTGCTGTCGGCAACGACCGCCAGTTTGCCTCTTTATGCGAAATTCTCGGGATTCCGGAGTTGGCTGAAGATGAAAATTACCGGACGAACGAAATGAGAGTCCGAAACCGCCGTCAGCTCACAGAAATATTGGAAAACTGGATCCGCTTAAAACCTGTTGCCGAATGGATGAAACGACTATCCGAATCCACCATTCCGTGCGGCCCCATCAATACGCTGGATCAAGTGTTTGCTGATCCGCAGATTGCCGCCCGTGAAATGGTCGTAGATGTCAAACACCCTGAGGCAGGTGTTGTCAAATTGGTTGGCTCGCCTCTTAAACTATCAAGAACGAAGGTGGAGGTCAAACGGCATCCGCCTATTGCAGGGGAACATACGGAAGAGATTTTACAGGAACTAGGTTTATCAACCGAAGAAATAAATCATTTAAAAAACAAGCACATCATTTAGGAGGGTTACAAGATGAACTTTGAATTTACCGAAGAACAAGAAATGCTGCGCAAAATGGTTAGGAGTTTTGTAGATAAAGAGATTATCCCATATATGAAAGAATGGGATGAAAAGGGGGGCTTTGACCCTAAATTGTTCAAACGGCTTGCTGAATTACATTTGATGGGTGTCTGTATTCCGGAAGTTTATGGCGGTAGCGGCATGGATTATAATTCACTGGCCATTGTCTGCGAGGAGCTGGAACGGGGAGATACCGCGTTCCGTACGGCCGTTTCCGTCCATATTGGGTTAAATAGCCTGACATTATTGCAATGGGGAACAGAAGAACAGAAGCAAAAATATCTCGTTCCGCAAGCAAAAGGGGAGAAAATCGGCGCCTTTGGCCTAACAGAACCTGGTGCGGGTTCCGATGTTGCCTCCCTGTCTACCACAGCAGTAAGAGACGGAGATGATTATATTTTAAACGGACAAAAAACATGGATTTCTTTATGCGATATTGCCGATCATTTCCTCGTATTTGCCTATACAGATAAAGAAAAGCGCCACCACGGCATTTCAGCCTTTATTGTGGAACGCACCATGCCGGGCTTCTCATCCAGAGCAATAAAAGGGAAATTAGGGATCCGTTCCGGCAATACGGGAGAATTATTCTTTGACAATGTTAGAGTACCGAAAGAAAACTTGCTTGGAAATGAAGGGGACGGCTTTAAAATCGCCATGTCCGCACTTGATAATGGCCGTTTCACTGTTGCAGCCGGTGCCGTCGGTTTGATCATGGCCTGCCTCGAAGAGAGTGTCAAGTATTGCCATGAGCGCAAAACGTTTGGCAAGGAAATCGGCCGACATCAATTGGTACAGCAAATGATTGCGAACATGGAAGCCGGTCTGCAAATGAGCCGCCTCTTAGTCTATCGTGCCGGAGAATTGAAGAATCAAGGAAAACGGAATACGAGGGAGACATCCCTAGCGAAATGGCAGGCCTGCGATTTTGCCAATAAGGCGGCTGATGATGCTGTACAAATACACGGGGCTTACGGGTATTCCAGCGAATATCCTGTTGAGCGTTTCCTAAGAAACTCGAAAGCTCCTGTCATTTATGAAGGCACAAGGGAAATCCATACCGTTATGCAGGCTGAATATGTATTAGGTTATCGTCACGATAAACCATTAGATCGCATGCTTCCTGCCTGGCCATATGAACCGAGCAAGGAGACTGTGAAAAAATAGGTAAAAAAGAGCGAATCCGAAATAACGGGTCCGCTCTTTGTACGTTACATAGTCTGCTGCCCGATCGCTTCATACTGTTTATATAAATCTTTTAATGCAGCAATAAGGGCATTATTTGCCTTTCCAAAGTAAAAATGTTTTAAATCCTCAAGCGGCTTTTCAATCCCGTTACGCAAACTATGCCCCCGTAAAATCCTTTTGATATAGTCTCTTCCATGTTCTGTCGCTAATGTACAGGAGGCATCGACAATCACGCCATAGATTTTATCAATTTCTGCCGTAATCGTTAATGTTTCAAAAATGCTTTTAGCTGCCATTCCTGAAGGCAATTTCGCATGCCCGGCAATAAAGAGGGTATTCATTTCTTCTCTCTCCTCAAACGATTTTTTCTTAAGCATAAAACAAAACGCCCGCTCCTGTCACTGCCCGTATTTCAAGTAAAATATCAAGCAAAAAATTAGAGGGTAAAGTAAAATGGTAGTTGAATATATATGAAATTAACGAATTTTCAAAGGTGGGACAATGATGGCTGTAGTTCCGAGGCCGGCGTCAACTGTTGTGTTAGTGGATGAAAATGCGAGGGTTTATATGACCAAAAGGCCACAAACAATGAAATTTTTTGGAGGGTTTTATGTATTTCCTGGCGGAGCAGTCGAAAAGGATGACGAGATCGAAGACAGCGAGACTTTCATTCAATCCAAACCGGATGAGTCCATTGATAAAAGCTTTTATATTGCAGCAGCAAGAGAATTATTTGAAGAGGTCGGAGTTTTATTATGTGAAACTGAAGACGGCACTGCGGCCAACCTTAAAGAAGCAACGGCCAAGGAATACCGCCGCCAGATGATGCTGGGGGAACTTTCCTATCGGCAAATGCTGAGAAAAGAAGGATTGAAATTTTCTTTTAAATGCTTAACACCGTTTGGACATCTCATTACACCTGAAGAGAGCCCGATCCGTTATGATACCCGATTCTTTCTGGCTGATCTGCCAAAAGGCCAGACACCGGAACCCGATGAACATGAAGTGGGAGAAGCATGCTGGATTTCTCCTGCCGATGCATTGACTGCTTTCCAAAATGATGAAATTGAGCTGGGGCCGCCAACGATTCTTGCACTTAAGACAGTGAAAAACTTCCTCGAAGGCGGTCCTTTGGTGATGCCGAAGCTACAAGGTCAAGAATTATTCAACTACAGGTTGACATTCAAAAGGGAATAAACAGAATGTTCGACTTTGACCGTTCCTTCTTTTACTAATTTCATCAAATGGGCCTCTGTTGTCCGCTTGGCTACTTCTATAACACTTGGATGAGGCAGCTTTTCATAAATCATCTCAGTCAACTCAGCTGCTGTCAGTTTGTGATGTTTGTCAAGTAATTCTTTAATTTGGTTTTCACGAAAATACCGGCGTTTTATAACAAATTCAATCTGTTCATAAGGATTCAGTACCCAATCACCATGGCCGGGGGCAATTTTTTTCAGCTTTAATTGTTTTAAGCGCTCTAGTGTTCGTATATAATCTGTCATGTCCCCATCTGGCGGGCCGATCCAGGAAGTACCTTCGGCCACGATATTATCTCCCGCCACGAGAATTTGCTGTGATGGAAGATATATATTTAACTGGCCCGCGGTATGACCAGGGGCATGCAAGAACGTTATTTCTTCTCCTGCTATGTTCATGATATCCCCATCATGTAAGAAGGAAATTGCATTCCAAGGTGAAATCGCTTTCTCCACCGCTTGCTTTTCGTACTCGTGACAATAAACCACCGGGTTCCAGTCGATTAATTGCCGGACACCTGGTGCGTGATCACGGTGGGCATGGGTGATAATAATAAATTTTGGAATGGCAAGACCGTTCTCCTTAATTGCCTTCTCTAATTCTATTTTAGTTTCCGGCAGATCATAACCGGCATCGACTAATATACTTTCTTTATCATTTCCAATCAAATAGCAATTTGTTGTCGTATGTGGCGGCAGCGTCGGGGTAGAAATGGGAACCCGGATGATTGTTGCGGTTTCTTTGCCCATGTTCAACATCCTTTCAAATTGATAACGATAAAATAACGTATTCCGCATACAAAAGTGGAATTCCTGCTAAAATCGATAAATTCTCTACAAAAATCGCTATTTAGCTGCAAAGTTCTTTAATAAATGCCTTGGTTCACTTAAGGCATAACTGATTATTCTTCCAAGTGTGAAATTTTTAATTCCAACTTGACTTATAGGAATAGTAAAACTATTATAATAGTAATCAATTTTTTGAGTGAAAGGTGAAACCAGAAATTTAGAAAATTGGAAAATGAAAAATTGAGTTATATTCCTTGTGAGGTGGATGAATATTGGTGCAACTTCAGGTATTAAACAGCCCGTTTAATCAAGAACAGGCAGAACTTTTGAACCGGCTTCTGCCAACATTAACAGAATCACAAAAATTTTGGCTGAGCGGATATCTTGCTGCATTACAGCCTAATCAAGTGCTCGGGGCTTCTGTTCAAAATGCCCAAAATCCTCAAGCAAAAGAAGTGACGATTCTTTACGGGTCACAGACAGGAAATGCAAAAGGACTTGCCGCTAAATCAGGAAAAACGCTTGAAAGCCATGGTTTTCAAGTAACGGTTTCCGCCATGAACGAATTTAAGTCGAATAATTTAAAGAAGATTCAAAATCTTCTTGTGATTGTAAGCACCCAAGGGGAAGGAGATCCTCCGGATAATGCCTTATCATTTCATGAATTTCTTCATAGCAAGCGAGCACCAAAACTCGATGGTCTTCAATTTTCTGTTTTAGCACTCGGGGATACATCGTATGAGTATTTCTGCCAGACGGGTAAACAGTTTGATGCACGCTTGGAAGAATTGGGCGGCACTAGGTTATACCCAAGATTTGATTGTGATGTCGATTTCGATGTGCCTGCTGCTGAATGGCTGGAGGGTGTGATTGCCAGCTTGTCTGCTGCTCAGGGTGAAACGAGTGTCCCTGAGGTTTCCGCAACGTTGCAAGCTTCGGAATCAGTTTATTCTCGAACCAACCCCTTTAAGGCAGAAGTACTGGAAAATATTAATTTAAATGGACGCGGCTCTAATAAAGAAACGCGTCATCTGGAAATTTCGCTGGAAGGTTCCGGGCTAACCTACGAACCGGGGGACGCTCTTGGAATTATTCCGCAAAATGATCCTGAACTTGTTGAAGAGCTTTTAAGCGAATTGAAATGGAGCCCTGAAGAATCGGTAACCATCAATAAGCAGGGAGAAGTTCTATCGCTGAGAGAAGCCTTTATTTCGCATTTTGAAATAACGGTTATAACAAAGCCGCTCTTAGAAAAGGCAGCCCAGCTTTCAAGCAACCCGGAATTGCAGGAGCTTTTATCACCAGGGAATGAAGCAAAACTGAAACAATATATCGAAGGACGGGATTTGCTTGATTTCGTACGGGATTTTGGAACATGGGGAGAGTCGGCTCAGGAATTTGTCTCCATTTTACGCAAAATCCCGCATCGACTGTATTCGATTGCCAGCAGTTTAACAGCGAATCCGGACGAAGTCCATTTGACGATTGGTGCGGTACGCTATGAAGCTCACGGGCGAAAGCGGAAAGGGGTCTGCTCGATTTTTGCCGCCGAGCGATTGGCACCTGGTGATACCGTTCAAGTATTTGTGCAGAAAAATGACAATTTTAAACTGCCGGACAATCCGGATGCACCCATTATTATGGTCGGGCCAGGGACTGGCGTTGCCCCATTCCGCTCCTTTATGCAGGAACGTGAAGAAACAAGAGCGGAAGGGAAAACATGGATGTTCTTCGGGGACCAGCATTTCCGGACCGATTTTCTATATCAAACAGAATGGTTAAAGTGGTTGAATACAGGAGTATTAACGAAAATGGATGTTGCATTTTCACGTGATCAAGCTGAAAAAGTATATGTCCAGCATCGTATGCTAGAACATAGTAAAGAATTGTTTACTTGGATTAAAGACGGTGCTTATGTGTATATTTGCGGCGATGAAAAGCATATGGCCCGAGATGTGCACAATGCATTAGTTGACATTATTGAAAAAGAAGGCGGTATGAGCCGTGAAAAGGCAGAAGAATACCTTGCCAATATGCAGCAGCAAAAACGTTACCAGCGCGATGTTTATTGAGTTTGTTGGAGGGGAGTTTAATTGACGATGGCAAAGCAAATTTTAACAGCACCAGATGGACCGCCAAGTGATGTTGAACGAATTAAAAGAGAAAGCAACAATTTACGCGGGACACTAAAAGAAGTGTTTCAGGATCGGCTCACCGCCGGTATTCCTGAAGATGATAACCGTCTGATGAAACACCATGGCAGCTACCTGCAGGATGACCGTGATGTAAGAAATGAAAGACAAAAACAAAAGCTTGAACCTGCTTACCAATTCATGCTCCGCGTCCGGGCACCGGGCGGTGTAGTGACACCGGAACAATGGCTTGTGCTGGATGATCTGGCCGATCGTAATGCCGGCGGTAAGATTAAACTAACCACAAGGCAATCGTTCCAATTTCATGGCATTTTAAAATGGAACATGAAAGAAACAATCCAGGAAGTCAATCGGGTATTATTGACGACGCTTGCTGCCTGCGGTGACGTAAATCGGAACGTTATGTGCAATCCAAATCCATATCAATCAGAAATCCATGCGCAAGTTTATGAATGGGCATCATATTTGAGTGAATATTTATTACCAAAGACAAGAGCCTATCACGAAATCTGGCTGGATGAAGAGCGAGTGGCCGGCACACCTGCCTTTGAAGAAGAAGAACCGTTATACGGGCCGACCTATTTGCCTAGAAAGTTTAAAATCGGCATTGCTGTCCCGCCGTCGAATGATATTGATGTTTTTTCACAGGATCTCGGACTGATTGCAATTGTTGAGAATCATAAGCTGATTGGTTTTAACATTGCGATCGGCGGGGGAATGGGGATGACCCATGGCGATAAGCTCACATACCCGCAGATTGCCAAGGTGATCGGTTTCTGTAAACCGGATCAAATTGTTGAGCTTGCGGAAAAAACCATTTCGATTCAGCGCGATTACGGGAATCGCTCCGTCCGGAAAAACGCTAGGTTTAAATACACGATTGACCGACTTGGCCTCGAGAATATCAAGGAAGAGCTGGAAAACCGACTGGGGTGGAAATTGGAAGAAGCAAAACCATATCATTTTGAGCATAACGGTGACCGGTATGGCTGGGTGGAAGGCATCGATGGAAATTGGCACTTTACGTTATTTGTAGAAAATGGCAAAGTTGCTGATTTTCCTGATTATAAGTTAAAGACAGGCTTGCGTGAAATTGCCAAGATTCACACTGGAGATTTCCGTTTAACACCAAACCAAAATCTGGTGATTGCCAATGTATCCAGCCAGAACAAGACAAAAATCATTGAATTAATGGACCAATACGGTTTGTCGGATGGAAAGCATTTTTCCGCTCTTCGCCGCAACTCGATGGCATGTGTTGCACTGCCGACTTGCGGGCTTGCTTTTGCAGATTCAGAGCGTTATCTGCCATCATTGATCGATAAAATTGAAGAAATCGTCGATGAAAATGGACTGCGTGATGAAGAGATTACCATTCGCATGACCGGCTGTCCAAATGGCTGTGCCCGCCCGGCATTAGCAGAAATTGCCTTTATGGGGAAAGCGCCGGGAAAATATAATATGTATCTTGGTGCCGCATTTGATGGTAGCCGCCTTAATAAATTGTACCGGGAGAATATCGGCGAAGAAGAAATTTTAAGCGAACTGCGCGTACTGCTTTCTCGCTATGCTAAAGAACGAGTCGATGGCGAACATTTTGGCGACTTTGTCATTCGTGTGGGCATTATTAAAGAAACGACTGACGGAACAAATTTTCATGACTAATAGATCCATAGAGACAGGGATATCCCTGTCTTTTATAGTTATGTGTTCAAAAGCAGAATGTATAGTTCTTGGACATACGCAATCAAAATTGGTATAAATAGCTGAAGTTTATTCTAATTTTTCGAAAAATTACGATAAAAACCTTGCGTCGCTCAAAGTTTTCGTTTACTATATTTTTTATAAATTGAGCGATCTAGTTTATTAAACTAATTAAAAGGAAGCGACTACCATTGAATTACTCATTTGCACCTCACACCAAAAACTATGAATCTTCTGCTGTCAGAGATATTTTGAAAGTAACACAGCAGGAACACGTTATTTCTTTTGCGGGAGGATTGCCAGCTGAAGATATTTTCCCGATTGAAGATGTAAAAATCGCTTATGAAAAGGTTTTTGCATCAGGAAATTCTTCCTTACAATACGGCTTAACTGAAGGATTTGTTCCTCTTCGTGAAGCTATACAATTTAGAATGGAACAAAAGGAGATTTCATCAACTCCTGATAACATTTTACTTACGACAGGTTCACAACAAGTTATCGACTTGTTTTCACGAATCATGCTTTCGCCAGGGGATGTTGTTTTAACTGAAGATCCTACTTATCTAGCTGCTTTGCAAGTATTCCAATCATATGGGGCAGTCATTGCCGCTGTCCGCAGTGATGAACATGGGATGGATCCAGAGGATTTACAACAAAAGATTGTACATTTACAGCCTAAATTCATTTATGTTATCCCAACTTTTTCAAATCCGGACGGGAAAGTATGGAACCAAGAAAGACGGCAAGAGCTACTAAATCTTTCCTATCAGTATAACGTGCCGATCCTTGAAGATGATCCATACGGCGATATCCAATTTCATCCTGAAGAACAATATCAGCCAGTGGCAGCCATGGATGTTACAAAAACCCATGTGATCTATACCAGTACTTTTTCAAAATCTGTCGTTCCGGCATTAAGAACCGGATGGGTTACAGGGCCTAAGGAAGTCATCCAAATGATGGCGAAAGCCAAGCAGATGAACGATTTGCACTCAAGCAGCATCGATCAGCAGGCATTGTATTACTTACTGCGGGACTTCAATCTCACTGCCCATATTAAGCGGATCCGAAAAGAGTATTATTCGCGTATGACCATTATGCGGGATTATTTAAACAAGTTGAAACCAGGATTGTTTAAATGGAAAGAGCCGAAGGGAGGTATGTTTATGTGGCTGGAAGGGGAAGAAGGGCTGAACACAACTGCTCTGCTCCATAAAGCAGTGGAAAAAGGCGTAGCCTTTGTTCCGGGAGCTCCTTTCTATGTTCATGAGCCAAAGCACAATACATTCCGATTAAACTTCAGCCATTCCTCACCGGAAAAACTGAAACTCGGCATGGATCGCTTAGTAGAAGTTCTATTAACCCCGGCAGTGGTATAAAGTTTACGGCCCATAAACACTCAAAAACACCTTTGTGAAAGGTGTTTTTGAGTGGCGATTTTCAATTAGTTACTTCTGAAAAGAACTCTTGAATTGTTCTCACCTTGCCGATTCTTGGAAATATAAACTTACAGGTCGCATCATGTTCTACTTGAAAAACGTCGTCATGGCGTCACGGATAAAGATTTGATGATACCCAAGTTGAAAGGCTTCCCTTGCAGTGCTTTCCACTCCGATGTTTGTGGCAATTCCGCACAGGACAATCGTATCAATACCCCTGCGGCGGAGCTGAAGATCTAAATCCGTCCCAAAAAAAGCTCCCCATTGACGTTTGGTCACAACATAATCATTGCTGGTAACACCAAGCTCCGGAACAAATTCATCCCAGCCCTCTGGGCGCTCGAGAACATGAACAGGCTGATCGGTTAATGGCTTTAATGCATCCTTTCCGTCATGAAAGCTGACTTTGACAAAAGCAATAAAGCCGTCATTTTGACGGAATACATTGACAAGTTCAGCCGTTTTCTCAACAACTGCCTGTCCTCCAGGTGCACCGACAATCCCTTTTTGCAAGTCAATAATCACCAATGCTGTTTTCTTAAAATCGATTGACATCGAATTTGTTACCTCCCATGGCTGTTAAACATTTAACATAATCATTATATAGAATAAATCGGATGATTTCTAACGATGTCTTCTTTGGGTGCTTCAGCAAAAAGCAGATTCGTGAGTACCGGGGATTTTTCCAAAACGTTACAAAATATAAAACATTATCCCTAAACAATTTTACTAAATGTCCAATGACAGCCTGTTTGATTCCTCTAAAATAAAGAATAGAATAGTAGAATCTTCTCCTCCTATCTTGAAAATGAAAAAAGGCGGTGATGAAGCGGCATTCGAAAATTTTAAATAAATGGCGGCCGAAATACCTTGGAAGAAAAATATTGCAAGGGGGAATTTGGTTGAAAACGCAAATTGAACATAATGGGATTGTCGTACTAACGGAAGAAGCAGCAAACGGCTTAAGGAATAGTGAATTATGGAATGAGGACCTTCGCCCTACAACTTTAAGGGAGCATACTTGGAAGGGGCTGAACTTTGCTACTTTATGGATTGGAATGTGTTTATGTATTCCGGCCTATACGATGGCAAGCGGGATGATTTCCTTAGGAATGAACTGGTGGCAATCCATTTTAACTATTTTCCTTGGAAATGCCATTGTGCTGATCCCGATTTTATTAAACTCCCATGCAGGAACGAAATTTGGTATTCCTTATCCAGTATTTGCCAGGCTTTGGTTTGGCTCAAAAGGAGCTCACATCCCGGCATTGGCACGCGCACTGGTGGCCGCTGGATGGTTTGGGATTAACACCTGGATCGGAACAGGTGCGATTGATACACTATTGTCTGCCTCATTTGCTTTTTGGAGGAACTTCACGGGACATACTGCAATTGTGTTTACGCTATTTTTGCTATTAAACGTTGCTGTTGCCTACAAAGGTCCGCAGGCGATGAAAACATTAGGATTAATTGCGACTCCTGTAGTAGGCATTTCCGCTATTATTCTTCTTATTTGGGCATTTACCCATGCGGGGGGCTGGGGGCCGATTCTATCAACTCCATCGAAATTCAAAAGTGCCGGTGAGTTTTTTAAAGTGTTTTTCCCCGCGCTTACCGGTGTTATTGCCTTCTGGGCGACATTGGCATTAAATATTCCCGACTTTTGCCGTTATGCGAAAAGTCAAAAATCGCAAATGGTTGCACAAAGTTTCTCACTTCCTCTGACGATGAGTATTTTCTCCTTTATTGGAATAGCCGTCACTTCAGCGACTGTCGTTATTTTTGGCCAGGCAATATGGGATCCGGTCCAGCTGCTGGCAAAATTCCCGCCGTTTATTATCTTTCTGGGAACACTTGTAATTGTTATTTCTTCGTTAACCATCAATGTTGGAGCAAATGTCGTGGCCCCAGCAAGGGCTATTGAAAATTTATACCCAAAAAAGCTCACCTTCGGAATTGGCGCCATTATTACTGGCTTGTTTGCCGTCCTTATACAACCATGGTATATTATGGAGAACTTTGGGAATTACATCTTCGGCTGGCTGGGAACATACGGTGCATTGCTTGGTCCGATTGATGGCATTGCTATCGCCGATTACTGGCTTGTCCGCCGGCGTCAACTTTCCCTTACTGAGCTATATGATGTAAATGGCCGCTACAGTTACTTAGGAGGCTTCAATAAAAAAAGTGTGTATGCACTAATCATTGGGATTGTGATTCCTGTTCTAGGTCTATTTATTCCCGGGCTGCGCTTTTTATGGGAAAATGCTTGGACATTTGGGCTGTTGATTTCCATTATTGCCTATACGTACTTTATGAAAGGAGACAAAAGTGTACTAGGACCAGGGGAATATAACCAAATGACAAGTTTCGAAGATACTAATACACAACATCTTGACTCATTTGCAGACGGCAACCCTTTAAAAGTTTGATTTAATTGTATTTTCCTTTCATAATAAATGAATGGATGACGGTTATAATAAAGAGGGAGACGACCTCTCTCTATGGTCTTATTAAAATCGGGCAGACATGAAAACTTTGTGAAGAATGTACCTTTATGATCGCATTCTTTCATAGAGGATTTATGTTTTGCCCGGTTTTTTTGTATCCGAACGTTTACCCGAAAAACGATAATTTAAGGAGGAGAAAATGGAGTTGCTACCAAAAGATTCAAAGCAAATAACAGCTGAGATTGATTTACCTAATCGAAAAAAGCAATTTCTAATGGGGGCTAAGCAAATTCTACCTGTCGCGATGGCCGGTACGATTGATGGATTAGTTTTTGGTCTCATTGCTAGGCAAACAGGTTCAGTGTAACTGAAGCAGATAAGAGACAGAGTTTTTGTGTTTGGAAACTTAAAAATACAATTTGATATCTATGGTATCAGGGTTAAAAGGGGGAAATTTTTTGACTAGATTCGTTTTATATTCTAATGAAATTGATAAAGATTCACTGCCATATGTCGGTGGGAAGGGAGCAAACCTTGGGGAAATGACAAAGGCAGGTTTCCCTGTACCACAAGGCTTTTGCGTGACCACTACTGCCTTTAAAGCGTTTATTGAGACTAGTAATAAAATGAGCCAATTTTTTTCTCAGCTTGATCATGTAAGTGCAGATCAATTGGATGAAATTCGTGTGTTGGGGGATCAAATTCGAAACCATTTAGAAAACTTAGCCATGCCACGTGAAGTTGAAAAATCAATAGTGGAGGCATGGAAACAGAATGGTATTGAAAAAGCTTATGCAGTCAGGTCCAGTGCAACAGCCGAAGATTTACCTAGTGCTTCGTTTGCAGGTCAACAAGAAACGTATCTAAATGTGCTTGGTCAGGATCAACTTCTTGATTCAATTCGGCGTTGCTGGGCTTCGTTGTTCACAGATCGAGCAATTTCCTACCGTGCGAAGAACGGTTTTGACCACCGACAAGTTTTGCTATCAGTAGTTGTCCAAGAAATGGTCTTTCCAGATGTCTCAGGAATCATGTTCACTGCTGACCCTATCTCTGGAAATCGCACAATTACCTCCATTGATGCCAGTTTTGGGCTTGGTGAAGCATTGGTATCGGGACTTGTTTCAGCTGACTTATATCAAGTTCAAAGTGATAAAATCATCCAAAAGAAAATATCAAGTAAGAAAATCGCTATTTACTCCATTCCAGAAGGTGGAACTATTACAAAGGAATTGACTTCTGACCAACAACAGGCTCAAGCTTTGCCTGATGAACGGATTGTAGAATTAGCTGACCTGGGGAAGAAAATTGAAAATCACTATGGGACTGAACAAGATATTGAATGGTGTCTTGCGAACGGCAAGTTTTACATCGTTCAAAGTCGTCCTATCACGTCCATCTATCCAATCCCCAAATTTTTAGATAGTCAACTCCACATATTGATTTCTTTGGGACACATTCAGATGATGACAGATGTCATGAAGCCTATGGCAATATCCTTTTTTTCAACGATGATTCCAATTGCCGTGGAAGCGGGTGGAAGAGTGTTTGGGGATTTAACGGCACCTTTTGGGATAAAGGCTCTTAGAAAGCGAATTCCTCTTGTGCTCAAACGAATGGACGAACAGCTAGGTACAGCACTTGAAGAAGTGTTGCAGCGTCCGACAACAAAGTTTCCCCATAAGCGATTTCCGTTTCGGATGGTGGCATCCATAGCGTTCCCTGTAATTAAGACTGTCATAAAAAATGTTCTTGTAGCTGACCCTGTTGCTCGCAGAGACTTTGTGAACCGCTTCATTGAAGAATCTGTTAAGAAGTGTCGGCAGGATATATTAAACTCTAGAGTTCATTCACGGATAGATGCTATTAAACAAAACATGAAAAAAGAGATGTTTCCTTCTCTATTGAAAGTTGCCCCAAATTGGGTAAGTGGTGAGTTGGTTTCGGAAATCGTTAAAAAATTATTGCAGAAATGGCTTGGAGACACAGAATCTATTCATGCACTTGGACGCTCATTGCCTGGAAATGTTACAAGCGAACTTGGACTGATGATTGGAGATTTGGCGGACATTGCTCGTCAAAACCCACAATTACTAGATTATCTACAAAAAGCAACGGATTCCGATTTTTATAAAGGTCTAAATGATATTCCAAATAGCGAATTCTTCCGTTTAAAATTGGAACATTTCATGCGTCTATATGGGATGAGATGCCCAGGAGAAATTGACATTAGTAAACCACGTTGGTATGAAGTTCCAACAACATTGGTTTCATCCATCATGAGTCATATTCGTACGATGGCACCGGGAGAACACCGAATAAAATTTCAGGAAGCCGCAAGAGAAGCAGAACGAGTGGCAAAAGACCTTATCGAGCAAGTCCGAAAACACAAAGGTTCCATGCAGGCGAAAATTTTGAAGCGACTCATTCATGTATACCGAAATTTAGGTGGTTTACGAGAGCATCATAAATACTTGCTTATTCAGCATTTTGGTGTCTACAGACAAGCCATTCTGGAAGAAGCCCAGAAGCTTGTTCATACAGGAGTGTTGAGTGAAATATCCGATGTATTTTATTTAACAATAAACGAGTTACAGACTTTAGAAAATGGTACGTTTGTGAAGGATACACATCCATTAATTGTGGAACGTAAACAGCAGGAAGAGTTAAATAAAAAATTGACTCCTCCTCGTGTTATGACCAGCGATGGCGAGATTATTACAGGTAGACGGAGTGTCATGAATGCTCCTGTAGGAGCCTTAATTGGTACACCTGTTTCAAGTGGAGTCATTGAGGGTTACGCAAAAATTGTCCTAAATCCAGAGAAGGCAAATCTAGGTAGTGT
>NZ_BCUZ01000052.1 GCF_001591485.1 Neobacillus fumarioli NBRC 102428
AACTATCGTCGCCCTTGAGCAGTATAATACAGATTTCTCTTGTTGTCCAAGTTCATTTTGGGGCTTATGAGACCACCAGTACTGTATATCGTCGTTCCTTGTTATAACGAGGAGGAGGTGCTTCCTCATTGGGGAATACATAGAGAAAATCTATAAAGAGACTAAGCGACGTCCGAAATACCATGTGGAGACTGTATTACAATTGAAGTCTGATTTGAATGAAGGAGAGTCAAAGAAACGATTGCAACAGGTTTAGTAGTATTATATTGATTCCAGAAGGGGATGGAGAAACTATGAGCCGAGTAAATTTAAAATTTAAGTGGCATTATGTTGGATTGGGAGGAATTTTGTTATTATCATTTATTCTTAATTTTTATAAGTTAGGACAAGAAGGGATTGGAAATACTTATTACTCTGCAGCTGTTAAAAGCATGCTGGAGAGCTGGCATAACTTTTTCTTTAATTCTTTTGATCCTAAAGGATTTATTGCGATTGATAAACCACCGGTTGATTTTTGGTTTCAGGCACTAAGTGCGTATATATTCGGGTTTAAAGGATGGAGTTTATGTTTGCCTCAAGCCCTTGCCGGTGTATTATCGGTCGCTTTACTTTACCATCTCGTAGCTCGTATCTTTGGACGTGGGGCTGGGTTGTTGGCAGCACTATTTTTGACACTAACTCCGATTGTTGTGGCAGCGGACCGGACTAATGAAGTGGATTGTATGCTCATGTTTGTTAATCTGATTGCCACTTGGGCACTGAGCAAAGCGGTTGAGAAAAATCATTTGAAATGGTTAGTTCTTGCATTTTTCATTGTTGGAGTTGGGTTTAACATTAAGATGATGGAAGCGTTCCTTGTACTCCCGGCATTTTATCTTTTTTATTTGATCAATCCAAAGTTAACTTGGTCAAAAAAGCTAGTACACTTATTAACAGCTACCATCGTTCTTCTGGTTGTCTCCCTATCTTGGTCAGTGATCGTAGATTCGGTGCCTGCAAACCAGCGCCCTTATGTCGGAAGTACGCAAAATAATTCGGAAGTAACACTGGCAATTGGGTATAACGGAATTAATCGGCTGGTTGGCAAGACCGGTAATTTCCACATGGGATCAAAGCAACCCCACCAGTTCGGTAATTGGAACGCAGGTAGAGGAGCTCATCGAAATGCAGGGCGCTTTTCCGGCTTTGGACAAACAGGTAATCCAAGTATATTCCGGCTGTTTACAACTCCCGAATTGGATGGTCAGCTCAGCTGGCTTTTTCCGGGTGTCTTCATAAGTGTTATATCCCTTTTATGGGGGGCGCGTGTTCGAGATCCTCTTGACCGTAAACGTCAAACGGTTGTTTTTTGGACAGTATGGGTTTTGACTATGTTTGTCTTCTTTAGTATTGCAAAAAGGTTTAGCAGTTACTACATGGTTCAGATGGCTCCTGGTATTGCAGCATTGGCGGGAGCCGGTTTTAAAGAGATGTGGAAACAATGGTGTACAAAAGAAAATTGGTTTTTACCGCTTGCATTAATGTGCACTGTAGTCTTTGAAATATCGGTTATATGGAGATATCCTACATTACGTGACCCGCTTTCGATTACAATCGGGGTTTTGGCATTAATTTCCTTGGTTTGTTTGCTGTTTGGCAAAAAAATAATTGCTTCTAGTAAGAGAGGAATCTCTTTCATTGTGCTGGTGATCGGGGTTCTGTCTTTAGTTACCGCTCCAACAGTATGGGCGATTACTCCGATTGAATACGGAGGAAACGTGACCAAACCTTTTGCAGGTCCAGAGTTAAAAAACCAGCATGGACAAGACGAAATGGTTTCCAACTCTAAACTTGAAAACTATTTAAAGTTGAACTATCGAAAAGGAACTTATTTAGTGGGAACATTAAACGCAATGTCAGCTGCTCCGATTATTCTTGATACCGGTTTGCCCGTTATGGCGATCGGGGGATTTATGGGTAGTGATCCGGCACTTACGGTTGCAAAGCTGCAAAAGCTTGCCAATGAAGGACAAATCCGTTATTTCCTTTTACCAGAAAGATCATTTGGCAATCAACAAACAAGAATAGTCAATTGGATTAAATCAAATTGTGTGGTTGTACCTGCATCTAAGTGGCGAGACACACAAACTAGTCATAAGCAAAGTCGGGGTTGGATGAAATTGGGGGATTCCTCCATGACGCTTTATAAATATGAAAAATCGAAGAATATTTAGGCATTGATCTTCAACAAACAGACGTGTTTATGTATGAATGAAAAAAGGCCAATTTCTCAATATTAATACTGAGGAATCGGCCTTTTTCTATTGGAAGTTCCTTACCGATGAAAAATTTCATTTCTCTGATGCTATCCCACTCTATATAATATTTTTTTGTGCAGTCATTTTGCATTGTATAAATAACTTTTATCTCGAAAGAATAATAGAAACCGTGTCCTGTCAATTCTTCGGGAAGTTTGGGTGATCAGTTGATATGAGAATAAAAAACTTTATCTTACGTTTATTTATATTCATCCAAGCCTTGGTTCCATTCACATACCAAAGTCAAGTTCATGCGAAAGAATGGACTCCGGCAGTAGAAACGAGACTAAATCAATTTTTAAATAGCACGCCGGATCTTCAAGGAGCTATTGCCGGAATCAGTATTCGATCGGCAACTGACGGTACAATCCTCTACCAACATCAAGGGGACATTCGTCTACGGCCAGCGTCAAACCTGAAGTTGTTGACAGCCGCTGCAGCCCTTGATGTGTTAGGAATGAATTATACCTTTCCTACGGAAATATATGCGGACGGACAGGTGAAAAAGAAAACATTAAATGGCAATCTTTATATTAAGGGAAAAGGCGACCCCACCCTAATGAAGAAGGATTTTGACAAAATGGCTTCTAAATTAAAAAAAATGGGCATTAAAAGAATTCAAGGAGATTTAATCGGTGATGATTCTTGGTATGACAATATCCGTTATTCTAAGGACCTCCCTTGGAGTGACGAAACCACTTATTATGGGGCACAGATTTCCGCATTGACCGCTTCACCAACGAAAGATTTTGATGCCGGTTCTGTTTTAGTTGAAGTCAAGCCCGGGACTAAAATCGGGGACAAGCCCTCCGTAACTGTAACCCCAGAAACAAATTATGTGAAACTTTTAAATCATTCAAAAACCGCCAAATCAGAGAGTAAAAGGAAAATCAAGATAGAACGGGAACATGCTAAAAACACGATCGTTATAGAGGGGACCTTCCCGATGAAAACCAAACCGGTTAAAGAATGGGTCGGGGTTTGGGAACCTACCCGCTTTGCTGTAACCTTATTCAATCAATCTTTAACCAAACATGGCATAAAAGTTTCAGGGAAAATCAAAACAGGTATGGTGCCTGACACCGCAAACATACTGATTTCCCATCAGTCGATGCCATTAGCAGAGTTAATGATTCCTTTTATGAAATTAAGCAACAATGTTCATGCCGAAATGTTGGTAAAGGAAATGGGAAAGGTAGTTAAAGGCGAAGGAAGCTGGAATAAAGGTTTAGAAGTAATGGAAGCTGAGTTGGCAAAATGGGGTGTCAATCCAAAAACAATGGTTCTCCGTGACGGCTCGGGTGTATCTCATGTAAATCTAATTTCGGCCAATCAAATCTCACAGCTGTTATTTTCCATTCAAAAAGAAAAATGGTTTCCATCCTATCTTCGCGCGTTACCTATTGCAGGAGAGGAGGACAAATTGGTTGGCGGAACATTGCAATATCGACTGAAAAACCCGAATCTAAAGGGAAAAGTCCGTGCAAAAACCGGGACACTTTCAACTGTAAGCTCTTTATCAGGTTATGTGACCACGAAAAGCGGCAGCCAACTTGTTTTCTCCATTATGTTAAATAATCTGCTGGATGATGAGAAAGGAAAGAAGATTGAAGATCAGATTGTTCAGCTGCTTGTTATGAACATTTAGGAGATGAATAAGGATATGCAACAAAGTTTGATTTTTAGACTTGCTTTTCTCTCTATTTGTGTTATTTTTTTCGCACCAAATGTATTCGAACTATTTAATCGAAGTAGAACAAACGATTCAGATCGCTCCAAATTGCAGCCGATTACATCTGAAATTGCAGTAATAGCCCACCGCGGGGCTTCGGAGTACGGACCTGAAAATTCCTTGGCGGCATACAACCAGGCAATTAAGATGGGGGCAAATTACATTGAACTTGACGTGCAAATGACAAAGGATGGACACCTTATTGTTATGCATGATCAGTCCCTAAAAAGAACAACCAATGCGAAGAAAATGTATCCGAATCGTTCACCATGGCTTGTAAGAGATTTTAATCTGGAAGATATTAGGAAACTGGATGCTGGTTCGTGGTTTAACAGGAAATACCAGAAGATAGCACGAAAGGAGTTTAAGCAGCAGCGGGTTCCAACATTTGAGGAGGTCATTCAATTTGTTGAAAAAAAGGGAAAGAGGAAGGTAGGACTCTTTATCGAACTCAAAGAACCGAATCTATATCCAGGAGTGGAGGAGAAAGTAGTTACGATTATGAAGAACCATGGTGTCAGTAATGATCCAAGCTTTATTTTCCTCTCAAAAGATGAGTCAAGCTTGCGAAAATTAAAAGAATTGGATCCTAGTGCAAAGATCATTCAACTATACCCAAGATCCATGTTTAAAGGATTGAATGTAAATAGAGAATTTAAACGGATAAAAGAATATGCAGCAGGAATCGGCCCTAGTATAGACATCGTTACCCCGAACCTCATTAAGAAAGCTCATTTAAACGGCCTGTTCGTCGATCCATGGACCATCAATAAACTGGATGATATGGCTAAACTTCTTTCCATCGGAGTGGACGGAGAGATTACCAACAATCCTAAAAAATTCACCGATTTGCTTGGAATTCACAAGTGCGCTAGTGATCCTAAATGTATCTAAGTTATTAAATAAAAATGAAATGGAATATCCATAGATGGGGAATTTCACCAAAATTAATTTGACGTATAATTCGCTTGGTCAAAACACATGTTAAAAAAGGGCAATCACTTGATTTGGGGTTGCTCAATTAAAAATGTGAATTTTTTATTTGCTGAAAAATTGGAGGTTTTTTAATGGAAACAGGTACAGTTAAATGGTTCAATTCAGAGAAAGGTTTTGGCTTTATTGAAAGAGAAGGTGGAGAAGACGTTTTCGTACACTATAGTGCGATTACAGGTGAAGGTTTTAAATCCCTAGATGAAGGGCAACGCGTACAATTTGATGTTGTACAAGGACAACGTGGCCCTCAAGCAGAAAATGTATCTAAAATATAATTGATTACCTCCCCGTAAATTAGCCCCCTTGTCATAGGGGGATTTCCATAAATGTCCTCAATTTTAGACACCCCTGCCATTTGGTCCACTTATGCTAGGCTTACCTTTATAACCATTCTGTTCATCCTCCCATTTTAAATTAATTTTTAAGAAGTTCTAGAAGAAAAAATATTTTTCGAAAGCGGATAAAAGTGTATTTCACCAGTAATGGAAACGCTTCTCGCTGACCTTACGATCAAGATGCTTTTCTTGACGCTTCATTTTTGAAGGAGTAATATGGTTACACAAAGTAACTAAAGTTATTAAAAATAACTAAGAGATTGAATCTCGAAGAGGTGATATAAATGGTTGAAGTGACTGTGAAGCTTTCTTATAATGGTCGAAATTACCTAACAAACGTAATTGTGGAAAAAGGCACATCTAAAGAGCAAATATTACGTATGGCACAGGAACAAATTAAGAAACAATGGTTAAATTAAAAATGGGGGAAAAGAAATTGGAATCAATGACTTTTGTTTTGTTTGGAGCAACAGGGGATTTAGCTAAGAGGAAAATCTTCCCAGCTCTTTACAATTTATTTATAGATCAGAAACTGCCTCAACCGATATCCATCATAGGACTTGGTAGGGGTCATTTATCTCATGCGGAGTTTCAAGATCGCGTAAAAGAATCGATCTTAACTTTTTCTCGCCGTTTAGAACATGATGCAAAAGGAATGAGCGCACTATTAGACGCGTTCCGTTATCTTCCAATGGATGCAGCAAAGCCAGAAGAATATCAAAAATTACTACAATTCGTAAAACAAAGGGAAGAAGAACTGAAGATTAAGGAAAATCGGATGTTTTATCTTTCCGTTGCTCCGGAGTTTTTTGATACAATTGCCTTAAATATCCATAATAGTGGACTTGGAGAAACAAAGGGATGGAAACGATTAATCATTGAAAAACCATTTGGACATGATCTCCAATCCGCACGTGATTTAAATGATAAATTAAGCCGAGCATTTGTAGAAGAGGAGATTTATCGGATTGATCATTATTTAGGGAAATCGATGGTTCAGAATCTGGAAGCTTTGGAATTTGCCAATCCGGTTCTGCGATCTATTTGGAATAAAGATCATATTGCCAATGTCCAGATTACCGCCAGTGAAACGGTCGGAGTTGAGAAAAGGGCAGGTTATTATGATCATGCTGGAGCTATTCGTGATATGGTTCAAAATCATATGCTGCAAATGCTCATGATGACGGCGATGAACCTCCCCAAAAAGTTAAATGCTTCTGAAATTCGCTATGAAAAACGAAAAGTGTTGGAGGCTCTTCGCCCTATCAAAAAAGAAGAAGCACAGTACCATATTGTTCGCGGTCAGTACAGCTCGGGAGAAATAAATGGACAAATTGCAGCAGGTTACAAAGAGGAGCCTGGAGTAAATCCTTCTTCACAAACTGACACATTTGTGGCTGCCCGGTTATGGATAGATAATCCATTTTGGAGTGGGGTGCCATTTTACATACGAACAGGAAAAAGAATGAAGGAAAAATCTACCCGGATCGTAATCGAATTTAAAAATACCATCAACCAGCTTCATCAGCAACAAATGGAACCTAATTTATTGATTATTGAGATCAGCCCGAATGAAAATGTTTCTCTACAATTAAATAGTAAAAATCCTATGAAAGATGGAAGAATAGAACCTGTTAGAATTAATTTTTCTAGCGAAGAAGGAACCGGTTTGTTCGTTCCTGAAGCCTATGAAAGGCTCATTTATGATGCCTTGATTGGTGATTCTACATTCTTTGCCCATTGGAAAGAGGTTGAATTGTCTTGGGAATGGGTGCAGCCAATTTTGGATGCATTCAAGGAAAATCTTCTGCCTCTTTATGAATATCGCTCAGGTTCATATGGTCCAGAAGCATCTGATGCTTTATTGGCTGAACAAGGTTATAAATGGTGGCTGGATGAAAAAACTGAAGAAAAAGCCCCTCAGTATCAATAAAATAAAGGAGGTAGAACAGTTTGGTCATTAGTCGCTGCCGTCGGTACGGGAAATCCGGGGCACCCAGACCTCCCGATGGGTGCAGCAGATTCAAGGGAGAATTTTATTAAATATTGGAGGAGTCAATCGTGAAATTTTTCATTGATACCGCAAATTTGGACGAAATCAAAAAAGCATACAAAATCGGAGTATTATCAGGTGTTACCACCAACCCATCATTGGTAGCAAAAGAGGGTGTAAAATTTGAAGACCGTATTTCAGAAATTTTAAATGCTGTACCAGAAGTTGAATCGGTATCTGCTGAAGTAACTCCAAACGCTTTAACAGCTGAGCAAATGATTGCAGAAGCAAACGAGCTGATTAAAATAAATGGCGGGGACAAAAGGATTACCATTAAACTTCCAATGACCTTGGAAGGTCTACAAGCATGCAGTTACCTTTCCAAAAAAGGAGTTAAAACAAACGTAACGCTTATTTTTACAGTAAACCAAGCATTGTTAGCAGCACGTGCCGGAGCAACGTATGTTTCTCCATTCTTGGGCCGCTTAGACGATATTAGTGAAGACGGTGTTGGGCTCGTTACAAGAGTTGCCGAATTGTTCCGTGTTCATAAGTTAAATACGCAAATCATTGCTGCATCTGTCCGCCACCCGGACCATGTAACCCGTGTGGCGCTTGCTGGAGCTCATATTGCAACTATTCCATTTAAAGTTATTGAGCAATTAGCAAAACATCCATTAACAGACCAAGGAATTGAAAAATTCGCGGCTGACTGGAAAAATGCCAAATAAAATATAACTAAAAAGCAGAAGGGGGGTTAGATACTATTGGGTATCTAACGCCCTTATTTTAACGGAAAGGAAGAAGTACGATGTCAATCACTTTTGATTACTCAAACGCATTAACCTTTATGGAACAAAGCGAAGTAGATTATCTGGGCGAGTTTGTAAAATCCGCTCATAACATGTTGCATGAGAAGAAAGGGCCTGGTTCGGATTTTCTTGGCTGGGTGAACTTGCCTCATGACTATGATAAAGAAGAATTTGCAAGAATTAAAAATGCAGCGGAAAGAATTCGCAATCATTCTGATGCCTTAATCGTGATCGGGATCGGTGGTTCCTATCTTGGTGCGAGAGCGGCCATTGAAGCACTTTCACATACATTCCATAATCAAATGGAAAATACTACTCAAATCTATTTCGCCGGACAAAATATCAGTGCTACATATGTATCTCATTTGCTTGACGTCATCAAGGATAAAGATATTTCGGTGAATGTTATCTCTAAATCCGGTACGACAACTGAACCTGCCATTGCCTTCCGGATTTTCCGTGATCTAGTAGAAAAGAAGTATGGAAAAGAAGAAGCGCGCAAACGGATCTTTGCTACAACTGACCGAGCAAAAGGGGCTTTAAAAACCCTTGCGGATGAGGAAGGATATGAAACCTTTGTCATTCCTGATGATGTAGGCGGCAGATATTCTGTTTTAACAGCAGTTGGTTTATTGCCAATCGCAGTTGCCGGGCTTGATATTGATAAAATGATGGAAGGTGCACAAACGGCTGCAGACAAATACAACAATCCAGACTTAGCAACAAACCAATGTTACCAATATGCTGCTGTACGAAATGCCCTTTATCGGAAAGGAAAATCAATAGAACTGCTTGTCAATTATGAGCCATCGCTTCACTATGTTTCCGAATGGTGGAAACAGCTTTTTGGTGAAAGTGAAGGAAAAAACCAAAAAGGCCTATATCCTGCTTCCGTAGACTTTACAACAGATCTTCATTCAATGGGCCAATATGTACAGGAAGGCCGCAGGGATTTAATTGAAACAGTTATATCAGTTAAAGAACCGAAACTTGATTTAACCATTCAAGAAGATAAATCTAACCTTGACGGGTTAAACTATTTGGCCGGCAAAACGATGGACTTTGTCAATAAAAATGCCTATCAAGGCACCGTTCTCGCCCATGTTGACGGAGGGGTTCCAAACCTGTTGGTAGAATTGGACAAATTGGACGAATTTACGTTTGGCGAAATGGTTTATTTCTTTGAAAAAGCATGCGGTATCAGCGGATTGTTAATGGGAGTTAACCCGTTTGACCAACCTGGTGTTGAAGCATATAAAAAGAATATGTTTGCGCTCTTAGGTAAACCAGGATATGAAGCAGAAAGAGATGAATTATTAAAACGTATTTCCAAATAATGAAACTCCCTTATCTGGCTGTTCTTTTAGCCTAGGTAAGGGTTTTCATATTACCTTAAAAAAATTAATTATCTTTTATCCAATGATCAGCCCATTGTTTAATGGGTCCTAATATTTGCCCTAACTCGGTTCCTTTTTTTGTCAATAAATATTCTGTTCGTATAGGCCGCTCCGGAATAACGTGTCTTAAGACAATTCCATGTTCCTCCAATTCCTTCATTCTTTCCGTCAGAACTCGTTTACTTAAATCAGGGATAATCGAGTGAATCTCACTAAAACGCTTCGGACCGCTTAATAATACATAAATAATTAATCCTGTCCATCTTTTCCCAATGATTTCGAAGGTTTTTTCAACCTTTTTACATAAAATTTTTGCCCGATCTTCCACTCAGTTCACTCCCTAATGGATACAATTTATTTCTTGTATACTTATTGTAACCAATTACTTTAAAAAAATCGAATGATAAGGGTTGTATTTAAAAATCTGATAAAGGTATGATAGAGAAAAGTATTTTTGAAAAATTGGCAATTTTGGATGGGTGGAGGATTGAAAAATGGAAATTAAATATGAGTTTGAACAGAATCTTGCTGCTACAGAATTAGCAGATGTGTTTAAAAAGTCGGGGATTAGACGGCCGGTTGAAGATTTAGAGCGTATTCAGCGGATGATAGATCACGCGGACATCATTGTTACAGCCCGCGACAATGGAAAACTCGTTGGAATTGGCAGGGCGATTACGGACTATTCCTATTGCTGTTATTTATCAGACCTTGCGGTAGATAAGGAATATCAACGAAGCGGAATTGGTAAAGAAATCATCCGCTTAATTCAAGAAAAACTTGGAGATGAGGCAGCATTAATTTTGATTGCGGCGCCATCTGCAGTTGAGTATTATCCGAAAATAGGGTTTGATAAATTAGATAGAGGCTTTATTATTGGTCGTAAACGATAAGATTTGTAGGAGTGAATTCAATGCTAATTGGCCATGTCAAGGAAATTGTCCGTCACCCGGTGAAATCTTTTACCGGCGAAAGCGTACAGAAATCGAAAATAATGGAATATGGTTTGTACGGTGACCGTAGTCATGCTTTCTTAGATGCAACACGACCAGGAAAATTTTTAACCATCACACAATTTCCCGAAATGGTCCGGTACAAAGCAAGATTCGTAGGAGAGGAAATAATGGATGAATATCCCCGTGTAGAAATTACAACACCTGAAGGTAAGGTGATCAATTGGGGAGATGAAGAGTTAACGAAAGATATAGAAAGGAAATCAAACCGTAAAATTTCTCTTGTTACATATACTCCAAACAATGTACCGCTGGGAGCCATCGAAGAAGAGCATATTCAACTGGTAACAGATGCCCCAATAGAAAAATTGAAAGAATCATGGGGGCAATCGGAATTAGATTTTCGTCGGTTTCGACCAAATTTATTCATTTCCTTACAGGAAAAAAATACCATTTATTGTAGAAACATGGTTAGGCAGACGAGTAAAGATTGGCCCTAATGTGGTACTTGAACTAAAGCGACACTGTGAACGATGCATGATCATTACTGTTGACCCCGAAAATGCAGAGCGGGATTCGACTCTACTCAAAACGGTCGTAAAGGAACGTAATAATTATCTTGGGGTGTATGCTTCTGTGAGTAAAACAGGAGAAATACAAATAGGGGATAAGGTGCTGCTTCTCTAAGTAATGAAAGAAAAAGCATATCAGATAAAATAGAAACTCGTCCTTCATAACAGCGATAAGGGGCAAAATACTCCAAAAACACCAATTCTATAAAGAAAAATGGGAAAGGATCATTTTCCTTTCCCGTTTTACATTATCGATTTCGTATTCTAAATTCCCACATGTTCCCATCTCTCCAGCAGCTCATCGTTTGTTGATTGCCTCTTGGAGTGTTTCGCCAGCCTGTGCAACATAATCTTTGTCTTGAAGTATGGCGGCGTCTTGAAGTATGTCTTGATGTTCTACGTCTCGATGTTTGTCTGCTGGTTGTTTGCCTTCTGCTAGAAGTCCTCCTGCTTGATGTCATGACACGTCTTGATGTTCTTCTTCTAGAAGTACGCAAGCCTCGCGGGTCTATGAACATGAAATCACCAAAGCCACCTTTCCATGCATCATCTGCTGCTCTTTGAATTTCTTCCGGAGAATATTCTCTTTCAGCCATTTTTTGCACCTCCTTTTGATATTGAAAAGGGAGTACGAAAACTGTTTGACAAAAATGTCGATGAAACTCACTCTTCTTTTACCAATTTACGTATAATAGCCGCTTTTTGATAAAGACATAAGCCTAAGCTTGGAAAAAATGCTGAAATGACGTGACATCCCTCAATTTTCCTACATACGATTAAAGAAGGAGGGATGAAAATGGACGAGACAGGAAAAATACCTCACTATAAGCTGTATATCCATCCAAGTGATCTAAAAGAGCTAAAGCGGGATATTTGGATTGATGACCCGGTTCCGGCACAATTAACATTGGATGGAAAAAGGCTTGAGATTGATATCGCTTACCGCGGTTCTCATATACGGGATTACAAGAAAAAATCATATCAAATCACCTTTTATAAGCCGAAAATATTCAAAGGTTCAAAGGTCGTTCATCTTAATTCGGAGTATAAGGACCGGTCAATGATTCGCAATAAGTTGTCATTTGATTTCTTCTCAGAAATTGGTGTCTTGGCGCCAAAATCACAGCATGTTGTATTAACCTTAAATGGCAGATTTGAAGGGGTATATTTAGAAATTGAGTCAGTGGATGAGTACTTTTTAAAAAGAAGAAACCTTCCGGATGGAAGCATCTTTTATGCCGTTGACGGGGACGCCAATTTTTCCTTGATGAGCGATTTAGATAAAGAGACAAAAAAATCATTAGGATTAGGTTATGAAAGACAGTTGGGTGCACCAGTGGAAGATCTTAAATTGCAGGAATTTATTTATAAAATTAATACCATTCCGATGAATGACTTTGAAAAAGAAATCGTTAACTATGTTGATGTTCTTCAGTATCTTCGGTGGGTAGCGGGGGTTATTTTCACATCAAACTATGACGGATTTGTCCATAACTACGCCTTATATCGGAATGGGGAAACTGGATTATTTGAAATCATTCCGTGGGACTATGATGCCACATGGGGGCGAGATGTGAATGGAAAATATATGGAGGCTAACTATGTTCCAATTCGGGGATTTAATACATTAACCGCAAGAATCCTGGCTGTCGATTCCTTTCGAAAACAGTATAAAACAATGCTTGAAGAGATCTTGGAGGAGAAATTTACGCTGGAATTTATTATGCCGAGAGCAGAACGTATGACTCAACATATACGTCCCTACCTCTTAAATGACCCGTATAAAAAGGAATATATTGATGAATTTGATCAAGAAATACATGTCATTGAGGAATATATTAAAGATAGAAGAGCTTACTTACAGGGAAAATTATCGAAATTGGATTAAAGTTTTCTCACCAATCAAAAATAAAAGCGAAAGAACAACTCGTATTGAGCAGATTCTTTCGCTTTTGTTAGTGTCTGGCATCTAGGACCGGACGGTTGATAGAACTCTCGAAGCAACTGGTACTTTGTCGGTTCGTTCTTCCACTTCCAGAATAAATTGAAGAATGTCCTCAGCAGCGTGCGAATTAATGAAATTCCGTTGACAGTCAATCATTTCATTTAGCTTCTCACAATTATTTTCAAGCAAATGGTGGATCGTTTGCACCATATCTTTTGTATCTTTGCATACTACACCAAGATTTCTTTTCTCGGCAAAGGCAGGATTTTCTTCCTCTTGCCCAGGCAGTGCGCCAGTGATGATAATTGGCACATTAGCAGCAATGGCTTCAAACATAACATTCGGGCTGCCTCTGGTAAAAGCAATGTCAGAACTCAACATCAGATCTTGAATGTTTTTCGTAAAGCCAAAAATTTCCACTTTATCGCCATATTTGCCTTTTAATGATCGCTCTAATTTCACCTTTAATTTTTCGTTTCTTCCGGCAACAATTTTTACTGTACAGTCAAAATTCTCAAGCAGATTTTCCGCGATGGTTTTCATATTTCCGACGCCTTCCCCGCCACTCATGATCAGGCATTTTAAAGGTGTCCCCTGTTGATAGGTGACTTTCTTTCTTGGAGTTTTCCGGAAAAATCTAGATCTCACAGGAAAGCCTAGCAGTTTAATGTTTTCGGCAGGGATGCCGTACTCCAGGCACTTATCCCTGGCTTCAGTTGTAGGACTTATAATGTAATCAGCTCGCTTATCTGCCCAAAGTGGGTAAATATTAACTAAATCGGCAATCAAAATAATAAATGGAATTTTTATTTGATGTTTTTCTAGAATATTTAAAACAGACCCATTAAAATTAGGATGGACAGACAAAATTAAGTCAGGTTTAAATTCATCCAACAGCTTGAGGAAATTATTCCTGATCAAAATCTCGATAAAATTGTCTACCGTTGTCGGCTTTAGAGCGGAAAGGTGCCAAACCAGCTTCCAAAGATTCTCTGCATTTCTTGTGATTGGCCCATATGATTTACCAATATTCAGAAGGAACGGCCCTCCTAGTGAGAATCCATCAATAACCCGGATGTTGACAGAATTGTCCTGAATCTTTTCCATTAAAGATTCCGTAATACTCTTATGTCCATGTCCAGTATTTTCAGATGAAATAATTAGTATATTTTTACCCATATTACCAAGCCTTTCTTAAACACCTGTTATATAATTATAGCAAAAAATAATTTAAATGAATGCAATCGATTGACAAAGTTAATACTTAGTTAATACTTTTTTAAGATTTGGGCAGATTTATATTCGATTGTCATATGTAACCATACCTTAAAATTAGTTTTCAATAAAGGGGATTATATCATATCTTGGAAAAAAATACTGTAAGAGCCATATATACGATCTTTGTTTTTATTGCACTCGCTGCCTTTGATAATATAATACTTGGGCTGTTTCCGCCACTGTTTTCTGATATTGCAAAGGAATTACATGTAAATATTGCTGAAATGGGAAATATTCCAGCTGTGAATATCCTTGTAACTGCTATATCCTCCATTTATTGGGGTTATTTATCCGGCAAATTTAAACGAAAGCGTCTCATTATTATTGGGACACTGATATGGGTAGTATCTGTCTTTTTAACATCAATTTGTAAAACTTATTTCCAGCTTTTATTATATCAAATTTTAACAGGAATTGGATTGGGATGTATCGCATCGATTGGATTTAGTGTTTTAACGGATTCCATCCCTTATAGAATGAGGGGCTTGGTGTTAAGTCTATGGGGAATGACACAAGGATTGGGAGGTATTGCTGGTTCCTTAATGGCTTCCCTAATCGCAACAAAGACAAGCTGGAGAGTACCATTTGAAATCGTCGGGGGTATTGGGTTTTTCTTAATTGTCCTTTATTTATTTGTGAAAGAGCCTCATCGCGGAGGGGCAGAGCCTGAGCTAAGGGAAATCATCCAAAGTGGAGAATCTTATAACTATGTCATCGATGCTAGGCAAATCAAAGATGTTCTGTTCAAGCGGAGTAATTTACTGTTGTTTATCCAAGCTTTATTTATGAATATTACCACTGGAAGTCTTGTTTGGCTTCCAACCTTTTACATCTATAAGGTGATCCAGCAAGGATATGACATGAATACATCCATAATCGTGTCGGGATATCTTTATGCTATTTTTCAAATTGGCGGGATGACCTCTGTATATTTTGGTCATCTTGGTGACAGACTGCAGAAAAAAACGTATAAAGGCAGAGCCATTTTAACTGCCGCTTTTGTGTTTTTGACGATGCCGCTTTACATATTCATGTTTATTGTTCCAATGAATGGTTTAGAGCTTCCTAAGGATCATAACGGGGTTATGATTTTCATAAAGCTGATTGAACAAATCATCGTGAATCCTTGGATTTTTTTCATTTTTGTATTGTCATTTTTTGCGTCTAGCGCGCAATCCGCCAACACGCCCAATTGGCTGGCCCTTATTACGGATGTGAATTTGCCTGAACATCGAGGGACTGCATTCAGCATTGCCAATCTTTCCAACAGTTTAGGAAGAACGATCGGGAATGTAGGAGTCGGATCGATTCTCGGCATTGTATCGGGTTTTGCTAAGGAACCAAATAGCTATATCATCACATTATCATTATTGCAGTTCTTTCTAGTCCCAGCTGCATTGTGTTATTTACTTATGGCCAAAAGGAATGTAGCTGATATATGGGAAGTAAAATCAGTGCTTAAGAAACGCGCAGCACAAAACAAAACGGCTCTTTCGAAAGGAAATAGGTGAATGATATCTTCCCTTCGATATACGATCTTTATTGCGGGTTCATATTAGTAACAATTTCTTAGAAAATGTAACTTCTTAGAAGGAAGTTGGGAGCCTATTCTCGAAAGAATTAAATTGTTGTATAAATTTCCTAGAGAGGGAGGCGATAATATGCCACTTGATCCACAAACACAATTCGTATTAGCCCAATTGGCGGCTGCTGGTGGACCACCGCTGGAATCACTTTCCCCGGAAGAGGCACGTGCTAGCTTTACTTTTCCACAAGGAGAAGTCGAGCAGGTAGGGAAGGTAGAGGATCGCACCATTCCAGGTCCGGAGTCGGAAATTCCAGTCCGTGTTTATTATCCGAAAGAAGCCAAAGACGTTTATCCGGCTCTTGTTTTTTATCATGGGGGTGGCTGGGTTATCGGTAACATTGAAACCCATGATAATATTTGCCGTGCGCTGACAAACATTGCTAATTGTGTGACGATTTCCGTAGATTACCGGTTAGCTCCTGAGCATAAATTCCCTGCAGCGGTTGATGATTGTTATGCTGCAGTTAAATATGTGTATGACCATGCAGGGGAGTTTCAAGTAGATCGTAGGCGAATTGCCATCGGTGGTGACAGCGCCGGTGGAAATCTTGCAGCCGTCACCGCTCATTTGACAAAGGAGAGAAAGACACCTGAAATCTGTTTCCAGCTTCTGTTCTATCCCAGCACAAACTTGGGAGGGGAGCCGACAGCTTCCATGCTGGAAAATTCAAAAGGGTACTTTCTGGAGCAAGGCACAATGGAATGGTTCCGTGATTGTTATATAAATAGTGAAGAAGACAAGATGAACCCGCTTGTTTCACCTTCTTTGAATAAAGATTTTACTGATTTGCCGCCAGCCCTTGTCATCACAGCAGAATATGACCCGCTCCGAGATGAAGGGGAGGATTATGCGAAGAAATTGGCCGCAGCCGGTGTAAAAGTTGAGTCGGTTCGATATAACGGCACCATTCACGGATTTGTCAGCATGGCTGCTTTCATTGAATTAGGCAAAAAAGCATTGGAAAAAGCCGGAACGGCATTGAAAAAAGCCTTTCATTAATGTAAATGAACCCAGTTTCAATATGCTGGGTTCATTTTGG
>NZ_BCUZ01000053.1 GCF_001591485.1 Neobacillus fumarioli NBRC 102428
GGGAAGGAACTGTAGACAGTTCCTTCTTTTTCGTTGTTATAATATAAATATAGGTTATTTTGAAATTTTAGTTATTGTTTGGAATATTTCAAGGGGAGGAATACGAATGGGGAAAACATTGCATCCGGGGCCGCAAAAAATTTCAAAAGTTCCTACGCCCAAACATTGGGTCAGTCCGATTCCATTTGGGCTTGGAAAAATTAAACCAAAGCATATTCGCGATACGGTGAAGGTTGTTTGGGAGAATAAAGATAATATCGGTTACGCCGCCAATATTTTGACAAAAGGGGTGTGTGACGGCTGCGCTCTTGGTGTATCCGGGCTGCACGATCAAACCCTAAAGGGCCCCCATATTTGCACTACCAGATTAAATGTTCTGAGGCTCAATACCATGCCGGCGATCAAACCTGAAATCCTCCATGCAGATATCGACGAATTAAGGAAATATGACAGTACCCAGCTGCGTAAGCTTGGACGGATTCCGTATCCGTTAATCCGCCGAAACGGCGAACGGAAATTCTCCCGTATCACATGGGATGAAGCCATGGACTTGATTGCAACCAAAATGAAAAAGCTTGATCCCAAACAATATGCCTTTTACCTTACCTCCCGAGGTATTACCAATGAAAGTTATTATGTAGCGGGGAAAGTAGCACGTTTTCTGGGGACCAATCATATTGATAATGCTTCCCGGATTTGCCATGCCCCAAGTAAAACCGCATTAAAGCGTTCCATTGGAGTCGGGGCGTCTACTTGCAATTATTTGGACTGGATTGGAACTGATGTCTTACTGTTTTGGGGCAGTGTCGCTTCAAATTCGTCTCCTGTTTCGACGAAATATATGTTGGAAGCGAAGAAAAAAGGAACGAAAATTATTGTCGTCAACCCTTACCGGGAACCGGCGATGGACAAATATTGGATCCCATCGAACCTAGAATCGGCGTTATTCGGAACGAAAATTGCCGATGATTTTTATCAAGTCAACATCGGTGGGGACATTGCCTTCATGCATGGCATCATGAAACATTGGTTTGCCATGGAAGAAAACCTATTTGGTTCTGCCATTAACCATGAATTTGTCAAAGCGCATGTGAACGGATACGAAGAACTAAAGAAAAAGGTCCAGGAGCAATCGTGGGAGCGGATTGTAGAATCCTCCGGAGTGTCGAAAGAACGGATTATGGAATTAGCGGAATTACTTGCTCACAGTAAAAATGCTGTCTATGCCTGGGCACTCGGGCTTACGATGCATTCGTTTGCTACCGATAATATCTCTCAAGTGGCGAATCTGGCACTTCTAAGAGGCCATCTCGGGCGAAAGTATAATGGCTTGATGCCATTTCGAGGTCACTCCAGTGTCCAGGGAAGCAGTGAAATGGGAGCGGACCCGTTCAGCCTGCCCGGCGGAGGCTGGGATCAGAACAACGTAGAGCGGATTGAAAAGCTTTGGGGGTTTGAACTGCCTAAATGGCAGGGGGATATTGTTGGAGTAACGCTAGAAAATATCGTCCTTCCCGAAGATCATGAGAGAAAAATCAAGCTCTACTACTTGTCTGGAGGAAATTTCCTAGAAACGATGCCGGATCCCAATTTTATTAAAAATGCGTTGTCTGAGCTAGAAGTCCGTGTCCATCAGGACATTATTTTAAATACCTCGACATTAGTGGATGCTAAGGAAGCGGTCATCGTACTCCCGGCGAAAACTCGCTATGAACAGGAAGATGGCGGTACCAGTACGTCAACAGAACGAATGGTGTATTTTTCACCCGAGATTCCAGGTAATAAAAATCGAATTGAAGAAGCGCGAACAGAATGGAAGATTTATATTGATTTGGCGAGGCGGGTAAAACCCGAAAGTACCCACTTAGTTGATTTTGCGGACGGCTATCAAATCCGTGAAGAAATTGCCAAAGCCAATCCGGATTATAACGGTATCCAGCTGTTGAAAAGTAAGGGAGATGTATTTCAGTGGGGCGGAGCATGGTTATGTGAAGATGGCCACTGCCCAACTCCGGATGGGAAAGGGAACTTAGTACCGGTGGATATTCCTGATTTAAATCGGAAGCCTGAACAATTTATCGTGACAACCCGACGGGGGAAACAGTTTAATTCCATGATTTACAAAGAAACAGATCCGTTAAACGGCGCCAGCCGTTATGATGTCCTGATGAATGCTGATGATGCAGGGAGATTGAGTATTATAGAAGGGGAAGGAATCGTAGTTTATAACGGGTTCGGTGTCTTCCAAGGCAAAGCAAAATTTGTCGAGATCGCATCGGGCAATATCGAAGTCCACTTTCCGGAAGGTAATATTCTGCTGCCGCGCGGACGGTACGAGAAATATTCCGGCATTCCAGATTACAATATTACAGTCTATGTGGAAAAAGCCGAGCGATACAATGCCCGGAAAGATACCTCTTACCTGGAAAAGCCAATTCCGGATCTTGATATGATCCCATTGTCTAACATAAGGCAGGCAAATAGATGATAAAAGAAGTTTGTGTTGAAAATTTCACAATGGTTCCCAAGGCTGTTTCCCAAGGGGCTGGACGTATTGAGCTTTGCGATCATCTTAACGTAGGTGGTACAACGGTAAGTCACGGTGTAGCACTCCAAACCATTCAATACTGTTAAAGCAGAAATGTAAAGGTAATGACGATTATAAGACCAAGGGCAGGGGACTTCGTCTATACTAATATAGAAATTCACATCATGAAGAATGATATTGCCCATTTCAAAAGGCTGGGAGTAGACGGTGTTGTCATTGGCTGCTTGGACAAAACCGGCTGGATTGATGAAAAGGCAATGGGCATCTTGCTGGAAGAAGCAAAAGGGCTTGATATTACCTTCCATATGGCATTTGACCATATAAAGCCGGAGTATCAGTTTGAGGCCATTGATTGGCTGGTCAGACACCGGGTTCCCAGAATATTAACCCATGGGGGAAACCTTCATACATCAATCGAATCAAATCTTCAAAGGTTAAAGGAGTATGTAGAGTATGCAGCAGGCAGAATCATCATTATGCCTGGCGGAGGAATAACGGACAAGAATGTCGATTTTGTAACAAAAAAATTAAAGATTCACGAAGTACACGGGACGAAAATTGTGGGCAATCTCATGGACCTATAAAGGTTTGATTTTTGCGCCTCTGAATATGAACCCTAATGGTTCATTCAATTTGTTTGTGGTACGATAAGTTCAGGGAGCGTATTGAACAGTTTAAGGATGATGGACATGAAGGAAATGTACCCGAAAAATGGACGTGTCATTTTACATGTGGATATGAATAGCTTTTTTGCTTCGGTTGAAATGGCTTACGATCCTTCACTTAAAGGAAAGCCACTTGCCATTGCCGGAAATGCTGCTGAGCGCAGAGGAATCATTGTTACTTGCAGCTATGAAGCAAGAAAATTTGGCGTCAAAACGACCATGCCGATTTGGGAAGCGAAAAAGCTTTGTCCTGAGCTTATTATTAAACCACCAAATTTTGAGCGTTACCGTGCTGCTTCAAAAGGCATGTTCGCGATTCTTAAAAACTATACCAACCTCGTTGAACCTGTTTCGATTGATGAAGGCTATATGGACATCACTGAAAGTTATGAATTTGGAAGCCCAATTGAAATTGCCGAAAGCATTCAAAAAAGAATTCTTGAACAGCTTGATCTACCGTGCAGTATTGGGATTGCCCCGAATAAATTTCTGGCCAAAATGGCTTCTGATATGCAAAAACCGCTTGGGATTACGATCCTTAGAAAACGTGATATTCCACATGTTCTTTGGCCGTTACATGTGAATGAAATGCATGGGGTTGGGCAAAAGACAGCGGAAAAGTTAAAAACCATCGGCATCAGTACAATTGGTGATTTAGCCAAAGCGAATGACGTCCAGCTTAAAACATTGCTCGGCATTAATGGGATCCGGTTAAAAGAGAGGGCAGGCGGCATTGATAGGCGTCCTGTCGATCCAGAATCGGTTGAAGAGTTCAAAAGCATCGGCAATTCTACCACCCTTCCGAGGGACATCAGCAATCAACAAGAGCTATATCATGTACTCGAGTCTTTGGCTGAGACAGTGTCTGTAAGACTGAAGCGTAAAAATGTTCTTGCTGAAACGCTTGGTATTACCATTCGCTATAAAGATCGGAAAACGATCACAAGGAGCAGGAAATTAGCGAATCCTATTCAAAAAAAAGAGGAAATTGCATGGTTGGCCAAACAGCTTTTGCAAAAGCATTGGAACGGCGATCCTGTCCGTTTATTGGGGATTACTGGGTTTGACTTAGTCGAACAACATCAAGCCTACAAACAATTGGATTTATTTTCATACGAAAAAGAAGCTAAAAAAGAACCGCTATTTAAAACGTTGTCTCAGCTTCGGGAAAAATTCGGGAAAACGATCATCGAAACAGCGGGGGCACATCAGATTGACCAAACTGATTATATTGGTACATCCACAAGCTTTAATAAAGATTTTCTTCGCACAAATCAACATCAACAAGAATAAAGCTCCACATTGCTTATATTCGCAAGTGGAGCTAATCATTACTGACAGATTTCAACATCTAAATCAGTAACCGGCCACCAAAAGAAGCCGTCTTTTTCTAGGAGGTCATCTGCTGCTTTTGGACCCATGGAACCGGATGCGTAATTAGGAAAATCTGCTTTTGTTTTTTGCCAAACCTCAGAAATTTTGTCAACAAATGCCCAAGAATAGGCCACTTCATCCCAATGGGTGAAATTCGTGGCATCGCCGCGCATGCAGTCGTAGAGCAGTTTTTCATATCCTTCAGGGGTGTTCATGGCATTTGCGCCTGTGTTGGCAAAGGTTAATTTTACTTCTTCTGCGTCCATGTTCCCGCCTGCTTTTTTAGCATTTAGGTATAGGGTAATACCTTCTTCCGGTTGAACATGAATGACCAAAAGGTTAGGATTGAGTTTTTCCGTTTGATAATACAAGTTGATCGGAATGTCTTTAAATTGGATCACAATTTTCGTTGACTTGGCGGCCATTCTTTTTCCTGTGCGGATATAAAATGGCACTCCGGCCCAGCGGAAATTATCAATCATTATTTTTCCTGCTACAAAAGTCTCTGTATTTGATTCTTTGTCAACCATTGGTTCATCCCTGTACTTCGGAACTTGTTCTCCGTTAATGGAACCTTCTCCATACTGTCCGCGTACGAAATAATCGTTCACTTGTTCGCCCTCTATCATTCGGAGTGAGCGGAATACTCGGACTTTTTCCGAACGAATTTCATCCGTTGACAATTTTATAGGCGGCTCCATTGCAAGCAGGGCTACCATCTGCAGCATATGATTTTGCAGCATGTCTCTTAATGCACCGCTTGATTCGTAATACCGTCCTCTTTCTTCAACCCCAAGAGTTTCACTTGAAGTGATTTGAATATTGGAGATAAACTGGTTATTCCAAAGCGGTTCAAAAATGGCATTGGCAAAGCGGATTACTTCAATATTCCGAACCATTTCTTTCCCTAAATAATGGTCAATCCGGTAAATTTCTTCTTCAGAAAAAGCGGTTCTAATTTGTTGATTTAATTCCTTTGCTGAAGACAAATCGTGTCCAAAAGGCTTTTCAATGATTAGACGTTTGTAGCCTTTTACATCTGTCAGTCCGTCTGATTTTAAATGCAAGGCAATCGGTCCGAAGAATTGCGGTGCCATTGCCAGATAGAAGATCCGGTTACCTTCAAGGTTATAGTGCTCATCAATTTCATCGGCGAATTTTTTTAAGTCCGCATAGGAACTTGAATCAGCCGCATCATGGGCCTGATAGTAGAAATGTGAAACAAATTCGTCAAGATCATTCTTATTTCCAAGGGCAGCCAAAACGGATTCTTTAACAGCTTGTTGGAACGTTTCATTTGGCTGTGCATTTCTGGCAACACCAATCACTGCAAATTTATTTAATCTTTTCCCTTCATATAGGCGGTAAAGGGAGGGAAACAGCTTTCGTTTTGCCAAATCTCCGGTAGCTCCGAAGATCATGATCAATGATGTCATGTTTTCTTCCATAATTGAAACCTCTCTTCTAAAGCATAATTGCCTATGTATTTTAAAATTAAATTTTAGCGGTTACGTTTAGATTTCTCAAATAGATTGAATTGCATGTATTCATTTATTTGTTTTTTGTTTTGGGGAGATGGAGCCGTTTATGCTATAGTATCTTTATCGGATTTTAAGGAACGGTTATGAGAGGAGTTTTTGATTGTGGATGTTTTTTTCTTAGGTACGGGGGCAGGGATGCCGGCAAAGTTGCGCAATGTAACATCAATTGCTTTGAAACTGCTGGAGGAACGTGGAGCTATTTGGCTGTTTGATTGCGGTGAAGCAACACAGCATCAAATATTACATACTTCGATTAAACCAAGAAGGATTGAAAAAATTTTTATTACCCATCTTCACGGTGACCATATTTATGGCCTGCCGGGTCTATTGTCCAGCCGCTCATTCCAGGGAGGCGAGTCAGAGGTGACGGTTTACGGCCCGAAAGGAATTAAACAATATATTGAGATCAGTCTTTCTTTAAGTCAAACCTATTTAAAATATCCGCTTTCGATCGTAGAAATTTCAGAAGGCATTATTTTTGAGGATGAACAGTTTATGGTTGAAGCCCGTCTCCTCGACCACGGCATTCCATCTTACGGCTACCGGATTGTCGAAAAAGACAGACCGGGCACATTGCTTGCTGATAAGTTAAAAGAAGCGGGGGTAAAGCCGGGGCCGATTTTTAAACAAATCAAAAATGGAGAAATCGTTACACTTGAAGATGGCAGGGTGATTGATCCGAAAGAATTTGTCGGCCCGCCGCAAAAGGGAAGGGTTGTTGCGATTTTGGGAGATACGAGATTTACCGCAAACGCAATATTACTGGCCAAGAACGCTGATCTATTAATACACGAAGCGACTTTTTCCAAAGGAGAAGAAAAGCTCGCATATGATTATTTTCATTCTACGACCTACCAGGCTGCGGAAATAGCTAAACAAGCGGCCTGCGGCATGCTTTGCTTAACCCACATAAGCTCACGTTACGACCGAAACGCTTCGCAGGAATTAGTAAAGGAAGCTAGGGAAACTTTTGCGAATACGGAGATTGCGGAGGATTTTAAGGAAATTAGTATTGGAAATAAAGAAGCGCTTTCTAAGTTTTGAACTTGGCTGTGTTTTTTGAAAAACATGAAGAAGATTGCGGACAGCTTCGATGCTTTCTGGGCATCGGCTGTCCGAATTTGAGCTAACTTAGATCAAGGTAGAAGATCATGTAAAATATTCTTATCTCCACCCACGTTCATACTGTTTTGGTCCTTCAATTGTAACACCAAGTTCTTTGGCGGCTGTCCGCGGCCAGTATGGGTCGCGCAGCAATTCCCGTGCCAGGAAGACTAGGTCTGCCCTTTCGTTTTGTAAAATTTCTTCCGCTTGGATTGGAGAGGTAATCAATCCGACTGCACCAGTGGCAATGTCAGCTCCATTCCGAACGGTTTCTGAGAATTTTACTTGATAGCCGGGATAGACGTTAATCCGGGCAGGGACAACAGCGCCGGAGCTGACATCAATCAAATCGACGCCTTGTTCTTTCATCCAGTGGGCAAATACTATGTAATCTTCAGGTGTTAATCCGCCTTCTTGGTAATCATTTGCGGATACGCGGACAAACAGCGGGCCCACCCAAACAGTTTTTACCGCATCAATGATCTCACGGAGGAACCGGTAACGGTTTTCAGCTGAACCGCCATATTCATCTTGCCGTTTATTAGAGAGCGGCGAAAGAAATTCATTGATCAAGTAGCCATGGGCGCCGTGAATTTCAATTACATCAAAACCGGCCTTTTTGGCCCGTTCAGCTCCTTTTTTAAACGCCTCGACTGTATCGGCAATATCCTCCTTTGTCATTTCCTTCGGTGTTTTTGATTGTTCATTGAAAGCAATGGCTGACGGTCCAAGGATATCACCTTCCAGTTCCGCTTTTCTGCCGGCATGGGCAAGTTGGATGCCGATTTTGGAGCCATGTTCTTTTACAAGGCTGACAAGCTCTTTTAAACCTTTAATATGGTCATCGCTCCAGATTCCCAAATCCTGCGGAGAAATTCGGCCTTGAGGCGTGACGGCCGTCGCTTCCACCATAATCAGTCCAACCTGACCAACCGCCCTTGATGCATAGTGGGTGCGGTGCCAGTTTTCCACATGCCCGTCTTGGTTATGGCATGAATACATGCACATCGGGGACATAACAATTCTGTTTTTAAAAGTAACACCTTTGATGGTATAAGGAGAAAACAATTTTACTGCCATCGGAAAACCTCCTGTTTCATTTTCTAAACCACTTCTAGTATAGCAAATGGCACTTCAATCATGTGATTTCCTGCTTTATTCCTTTTCCCTCAGTTCCCGTAATGGATAGGTCGTACCGCGCCACATAATTCCTCCGCGCTGAAAGGTAAGGTAGCTGGCTCTGGCGATTGAATAAATAAAAAGTAAAGCGGTAATCGGAAAAACAAGAAACAGGACGGGGGAGAAAACAGTCATTCTTTTCACGATCATAACATAAAGGATGCCGCTTCCGATGATATTTCCCAGACTGAGGAGGGCAATCGTGTTATTGGCGGCAAAAACCGTAATAAACGGTAGAACATGAGTAGTGAACACGCCAAAAATGGCAAACAGCACCATGCTTAGGCGATAATTTAATCCGGCGAACGTGTTTTTTTCCAGCCCGATAAATGCTTCTTGTAAATTTCCGTACCATTCCACTTTGATTAATTGGAGGGCGGTCACAATTCTTTGCCGAAATCCGTCTTTTTTCATTTTCATCCCTAGCTGCAGATCATCATCCGGGCGCATTTTGATCCTTTCGTGTGTACCAAACATTTCATATGCTGTTTTGGAAACTAAATTAAATGCACCGATTCCGGTTTTGGATTTGGGGTTATTCGCCAGCCACGGCCGTTTAAAATAGGAGAAGCCAAACAGGAAGAAAGCAACAAAGGTTTTCAGCCAAAAGCCTTTGGCAAATAAATTAGGCGCTGCGGTTAAATGGTCGAGCTTGAGTCTTTCAGCGTAGTGAAGTGCTTTGGCAAATGCTTCTTTTTCGTAATAAATATCGGCATCGGTAAATAACAGCCATTTCCCCGAGGCAGATTGGGATCCTTTATATAAGGCATGATTCTTTCCGAGCCAGCCCTCCGGCAACTCCCGAATATGAACGGTCTTTATTCGGGAATCGCTGGCCGCAAGCTGATCGATAATTCTTTCGGTGTCATCGGTGGAACGGTCATTAACGAGAATCCACTCTACCTTTTGATAGGTTTGGGAAAGCTGGCTTACTATACTTTCCCGTAAATGTTTTTCCTCGTTCCGTGCCGCAACAATGACCGACAATAACGGGCCATCTGTAAGACAGTCTTCGTTTTCTAAACAGTCCAGATTCGAGAGACCAATCAATGCATCTATGATAAACACAATCCAGACAAAAATACCTAATCTAAACAAAATCGTTACTATACTGACCATTTCCCCAGTCCTTTTCAAAAAAATTTTCCAAGAGCCCGCGGGCTAAAGCTCCGCTTTATTCTTTTTACGTTTAGTTTATAAAAACCGGGGACAAACATTCAATTTTCACTAGGATTTGCCGACTTGAAGCTGAGCGCATAAGGCATCGCCCATTTTTTTCGATTGGGCAGTTGCAGCTTTAATACACGAAATAAACGCCTGCTGAACACCGCTTTCTTCCAAAATACGAACGCCGGCTTCCGTCGTTCCTCCCGGACTTGTCACTTCCCGGCGTAATTGTTCCGGTGGTTTGGCTGAAGATTTGACCATTTCTGCGGCTCCAATCAGCGTCTGGACAATCAGTTCCTTTCCCATTTGTTTGTCCAGTCCGATTTCTACAGCACTTTTTTCCATTGCTTCAATCAGATAATAAATATAGGCGGGCCCGCTACCTGACAGACCAGTTACTGCATCCAGCTGGTCTTCCTCTACAAAAGCCACTAATCCAACAGTCTCAAACAATTGTTTCGCCATCTCAAGCTGGGCTTCGGAAACCCGGCTATTGACGGCAATGGCAGTTGCTGATTTCCCGACTGCAGCGGATGTATTCGGCATTGCTCTGGCAATGGCGAGCGGCTTTTTCGCCAATGCTTCAATCGTATGCATCGACACCCCGGCAAGAACGGATACAATCAGCATTTCCGGTGAAAGATACGTACGAATATCATCAATCGCCGATGCGGCATCTTTTGGTTTCATCGCCAATACCACTACATCCGTCCCGTTAAAAAGATCCATTAAATCATAGCTGCTTCGGATGCCATATCGAGCTTCTAAGTCATTTAATCTGTCTTGATTGGAATTGTTCGTTACCCACACATTCTTTTGTTCTATTAATCCACTTTCAAGAATTCCTGAAATAAAGGCTTCGGCCATCGAACCTGCGCCCACAATCGTGATTTTATTCATAAAAATTTCCTCCCCTTTCTTTTTATGAAACAAAAAAGACCTTTCATCCAAAAAGGACGAAAGGTCTAACTTCCGCGGTACCACCTTCATTGACCCCCTGGCAATTCAATTCCCGAGGGCCGCTCAAACACCGTTAACGCCGGGTTACGTTAGGTTTTCCTAAATGCTCACAAGGTAGGTTCAATGATCAAGAGGGCGGTGAAGCCTTCCAGCCTTCTGGGCTTCACTCTCTTTCGCCATTTTTCATCTACTGGCCTTCATCATCGCATAAAAACGAAATAAATTTTATTAGTGATTATCCAAGAAAAACCAAACTCTGTCAAGAGTTAATTTAACCGAATTTTATATTTTTTCGAAAAAATACGCAGAAGAAGTGACTTTTACTTGAAATATCGCTAAACTTTACTTTATAAATATCAATTGACAGATTTTACACATTTGGCGAATGAAAATACTTTATTGAACAAATGTTAAGGGGTTTTTCACATGACAGAATGGAAAGACGGAATTGCCAAGATGGCGCTCCCGACACCTTTTCCGGTCGGGGATGTCAATGTCTATTTATTGAAGGGTGAGCGACTGACGCTTGTGGACGCAGGGCCGAAAACAAAAAAGGCCTGGGAATTATTAACATCCCAATTACGCGAGTTAGATTTGAGGCCGGAAGACATTGAACAAGTGATCTTGACACATGATCACCCGGACCATGCCGGGCTGCTTGATTTTTTCCCTGATTCGATGGAGGTTTATGGGCACCCGCTCAATGAGCGTTGGATTCACCCAACAGAAGATTTTCTTCAGGAATTTATAACATTCTTCAGCTCGTTCTTTCTTAAGTGTGGCGTCCCGGAAGAGTATTTAACGGCCCTTACCGATCTCAAACAGATGCTAAAGTATTCTTGCAGCCGCTCTCTGACTGGAGCTTTGCTGGAAAAAATGACCCCACCCGGACTTCCCGAATGGCAGGTTATTGAAACACCCGGACATGCTCAAAGTCAAATTGCCTTATTTCGCGAGAAGGATGGGATCTTAATCGGCGGTGATGTTGTTTTAGCTCATGTTTCCCCCAATCCATTGCTTGAGCCTCCGGTTCCAGGAGAAAGCGCAAGGCCAAAACCGCTGCTTCAGCACAATCATTCGTTGCAAAAACTGTTGTCCTATCCGATTCAAAAAGTCTATACAGGGCATGGCAAGGAGATTGACCAATTGGCAGAGCTTATTGAACAACGGCTGATTACTCAGCATGACCGGGCAATGAAAGTGAATCAATTTTTGAAAGAAAGCGAACTGACGGTATTTGAAATTTGCCGGCGTCTGTTTCCTTCCGCCTATCAAAACCAATTATTTTTAACATTGTCAGAAACAATAGGGCAGCTTGACTATTTAGCCTCTATCGGGGAAATTATGAGAAAAGATACTCAGCCCGTACTTTTTCATGCAAAGTAATGGGCGGATAGATGAGGTGGTTGAATGGTCAGAGAACAGTTAAAAGACAGAAATATTGTTATAACCGGGGCTTCAAGCGGAATCGGTGCAGAGATTGCCAAGCTTTGCGCTGCAAGTGGGGCCAATCTCGTCCTGCTTGCCCGAAGCATCGATAAACTTGAACAGCTGAAAGCCCAGCTTGAAGAAACATATCGGGTATCGGTGCTTGTCTATCGGCTCGATGTTGCTGATACCGATCAAGTGCAGGAGGTTTTTGACCAAATTTTTTCAAGAATTGGTTCAATTGATATCCTCGTGAATAATGCTGGATACGGCATTTTCCGCGAAGCCCACGAGGCTTCTATAGACGAGATGAAGGGGATGTTTGAAGTTAACGTGATCGGGCTGATGGCCTGTACCAGCATGGTGTTAAACTCCATGCGAGAACGGCGGTTTGGCCATATTATCAACATTGCCTCCCAGGCCGGAAAAATTGCTACGCCAAAATCAAGTGTGTATTCAGCTACCAAGCATGCGGTCCTTGGCTATACTAATGCTTTGCGCATGGAACTGGCGGATTATAACGTTCTGGTGACAGCGGTCAATCCTGGGCCGATTGCTACTAATTTCTTTACGATTGCCGACGAACAGGGCACTTATGTAAAAAATGTGCAAAAATTCATGCTTCAGCCGGAATATGTCGCCCAAAAAGTCGTGGACAGCATGCTAACAAAAACACGGGAGATCAACCTGCCGCGATGGATGAACATGGGAAGCGTCGTCTCTGTGTTGTTTCCAAGGCTTTTTGAGCGGATTGGCAGGAGTGTATTGAATAAAAAATAAACATCAGTATTATAGACCAATTTATGGTTTCTCTACAGGAGTTTTTGGGGAAAACTGGGGGTATAGCAAAATGGATGTGAAATATACCCCCGCGGCCTTGAAGCGAATGCGCGAGGGAATCGGCGATTTAATCGGCCTTGGCCGCTAAATGAGCCGTCGTGTGCTCATATTGATCCAAAGAAGAGTTCAGAATGCCCTGATGTAGATGCCAAATTGACCAAAGCAATACCAGAGAATACAACAGAGACTACAGCAGAGAAAAACATCCTGCTTTTCGAGATCATACCTCTTTTTAGCCTAGACCTAAGAAGAAAGCAATCTCCGGTGGCTAAAAGCTGTTCATAGTCCTTTAACTTGTTAAAAATTCATAAATAACATCGTTCACCACTTCAAATAAATCCGTCTTGGGCTCTTCTTTTTGCTTTTTTAGGATTCGACCAGAGAGTTCTTCTAAATCCTCCTCGCCGATCGGCATGGAATCTGCCTCATAATATTGTTTAAAACAATTTATAATCATTTTTTTCACTAGTTTTTTCTCCATACATGTGCACCTCGGAACTATTATAACGTTTTTTAGGCTTGACTATAAAGGCATCCTTTTTCATTTATAAGGATGGAAAAAACTCCCGTTGAATGCGAACGCATATTCTCTTAAAATAAGAATAAAATAAAAAGAACTAATGTTCGATTATTAAAACAGTGAGGGAGCAGTCATGGTTGATTACAGCACGTTACCGCAAAATAAAATTTTATGTGTCGACATGAAGAGCTTCTATGCCAGCTGTTCGGCTGTTATGGAGGGGCTTGATCCGCTGAATTGCTATATTGCGATTGTTGGGGACAAACAGCGGCAGGGGAGTATTGTGCTTGCTGCTTCGCCAAGGCTGAAAAAAGAATTTGGCATTAAAACAGGTTCGCGGCTGTTTGAAATTCCAAAAGATCCAAGAATTCGGCTTGTGGAACCGAAAATGGCCACTTATTTGCGCGTCTCAACCGAACTGATCCGGGTGTTTAACCGTTATGTTCCTAAAGAAGCCATCCACGTTTATAGTGTCGACGAAAGCTTTATTAAAGTAGACGGCACGCTCCATCTATGGGGAGATGCCCGAACAATTGCTGCAAAAATAAAAAAAGATATCGAGCGGGAATTTCAGCTGCCATGTGCTATCGGAATCGGTCCCAATATGCTGATGGCGAAGCTTTGTCTCGATTTAGAAGCGAAGAACGAAAACATTGCCGAATGGACATATGAAGATGTCGAGGCAAAGCTTTGGAAAGTGTCCCCGCTAAGGAAAATGTGGGGAATTGGCCGGCGCCTTGAAAAAACATTAAACGGCATGGGAATTTTCACTGTCGGCCAATTGGCACGCTACGATTTAGCCAAACTGGAAAAGAAATTCGGTATCATGGGAAACCAGCTGTATTATCATGCCTGGGGAGTGGATCTTTCCGATCTGGGGGCACCGCTGCTGGAGGGACAGATTAGTTTTGGAAAAAGTCAAATTTTATTAAGAGATTATAAAAACGAAGAGGAAATCAAACATGTCATTTTGGAAATGTGCGAGGAGGTGGCAAGACGAGCGAGAGCCCATCGCAAAGCAGGGAGAACCGTCAGTCTCGGCATCGGCTACAGCCAGGATGAGTTTGGCGGGGGATTTCACCGTTCCCGTACGATCCGGCAGCCAACAAATGTAACAATGGATCTGTACCGCGTCAGTATTGAATTGTTTCATGAGCATTATAATGGCAAAACAGTACGGCAGATCTCTCTTTCACTTGGCAATATGGTCGATGACTGCGAGCTGCAGCTTGATTTATTTGATACAGGTGCTGCTAAACGGCGGGAACTTGGCTATGTGGTCGATTCGGTCCGCCGACGCTTTGGTGCTGCTTCACTGCTCCGGGCAGTTTCCTATACCGCCGGAGGAACCGCCAGACACCGGGCCTCGCTTGTCGGCGGGCACAAAATGTAAACAAAAGAGCGGAAAATCCTTGGTAAGTGACTAGCCACTGCTGCCTTACAAACAGGAAAGAAAGAAGGAGAGCATATGATTCGCGATCGCGGCAGAATCAAATGGACAGCAATGATGCTGCCTGAACATGTAAAATGCTTAAGGGATTGGGTCAAGGAAGACCAGTACGAGCAACCAAAAGAAATGGATGAACAACAGCTGGAGCTGATGAATAAAACGGTGACTCAAGCAATGGAATCAGGCCAAGATATAACCATTACCTATTATCAAAACCATCGTTATGAAATAATCATTGGAACAATCCATCACTGTGATAAGACAGCACAGAGGCTTCACGTGATCGACCGGTTTGAAGCGGTGCACCGAATTCCGCTCGAAACGATTGTGGATATCCGGCTTACAGATAAGTAAAAAGAGCGGAATACCGCTCTTCCCTGATTGATCGAGTATATATGGTCTATAGAACAATACAGAAGATATTTTTTAATCTTCTTTTGGAACCCGGACTTTTGACTCAAAATGTCCTTTATGAGAGCCGTCACAAAATGGTTTATTATTCGACAGCCCGCAGCGGCAAAGTGAGAAAGCCGGCTTTGCCGGATAAACATTTCCTTCGCCATCAAGCAATTCCACCTCACCGGTGATTCTAAGTGAGCCATTATCATTTACTTTAATTTGTACCTTTGCCATACGATCACTCCTTATAAATGTTTGTTGCTACCTTTAAGATAACGAGACAGGAAGAAAAATGCAACTAAAGGCTGTATTTATGATACAATTCATCATATGCAAACGAGAGGAGTATTCAAAATGCAGATTACGATCACAGAAGCAGCAGCAGCGAAAATAGCAGAGAAAATCAGCGGCCGCACTGGCTTCTTAAAGCTGAAATACGATATAGAAGGATGCGGGTGTGCCGTAGATGGAGTAGCCGCCCTATGGTTTGTACCGGAAGTGGAGGCTACTGACATTGCCATTGAGACAAATAGCGAAACCATTTACGTCGAAAAGTCCAAAATGATTTTCTTCGATGAGCAAATGATCATAGATTTTTCAAATGGCACAAAATGGTTCCAGCTGAAAAGCCCACAGCAAATTTTAAACGGTCAGTTGAGTCTAATTATAAAGAAAAACACAGACTAATCATCTGTGTCAGCTGGGTTTAACATACGTTTGCAAAAATTCATCGACGGCCCGTTCATAATCAGTGCGGTTTTCGTTAAACGATTGGGCATGTTTGCCGGTTTCCGCAATGTACAGCATCTTTGGCCCTTTTTTTTGCTTAAACAGCTCTTCTGTCATGGCCGGCAAGATATAATCATCATGTAGGCTGTGGATAAACAGAATCGGATGCTTAATGTTTTCAATGACGGAGATCGGCGAAACATTCCGGATCGAATATTTATCACGCATCCGTAAAAAAAGATCCCCAATTGGCAGCAGCAATCCTGGCCAAAATTTAAAATCCTTTTTGATCAGGTAGGCCAGCTGCTGTTTAAAATCAGAAAAAGGGCAATCGGCAATATAAAAGCCCGCGCCGTCTTCAACTAGCCCCGCATACAAAAGCATCGTCGCTGCTCCCATTGATTCGCCGTGAATTCCAAGAAGTATGTCAGGCCCTTTCTCCTTTTTCAACCAGTCTACGACTGCTTTTAAATCAAATTTTTCATAATGGCCGAAGCTCGTTGTTTTCCCGCCGGATTCCCCGTGGCGGCGATGATCGTAAATGACGGCATTAAAGCCGCGTTCAAGGAACATATTCATATATTTTACCGAATTGATTTTAGTTTCCGTCACGCCATGGGCAATAATGACATAACGGTTCGTTTGGTGCGGCTCGACGATCACAGCTCTAATCGAGTAACCAAATGGGGAAGGAATGTCAACATCCCGCTTTGGCAATGTTTCGAACGTCTCAGGATGAAAACGCCCTGCCTCTTGTTCCCGCTTTAAAATAAAGTCCTCATCCTTCTTTTTCATGTACATAATCCGATTGGTGAAATAAAAAGCAAGTGCGAGCCAGAAAAAAAACAAAAGAAACAAAGCCCGGAGCGTTTTCTTCAATGGTGTCAGGCACCTCCTAAAAAGAAAAGCGT
>NZ_BCUZ01000054.1 GCF_001591485.1 Neobacillus fumarioli NBRC 102428
TTTAGCAGGAATTCTTCCGCCTATTTTTCAATGCAATAAAACCAACATCCACCTTTAACAGAGCTTTGTTAAAAGAAATAGACGCTTGGTTCACGCACGATGCCTTCAAATCCTTGACAAAATGCAGGTATAAAAAAGGGAGACCTACGTCTCCCCTTTTCATTCTCCTGTCGGCGGTACTTGTGTTGTCTGTACTTGCTTTTGCTTTTTCCCTTTAGGACCTAAATATTGATAATCATTTGGATTAATCGGTTTAAATCCTGGCGGGGTGTAGAAGCGTAATAAGTCTTCATTGACCACTTTATCCGACATTTCTAGTTCATTGACCACTTGACTGTTGATCGATTTGCATGCAGTTTGGTCGGTCATTAAGTTTCCGGTATTCGCATCATAGCATTTGCCATTTACTTGGATGACTTTGCTGGATACAAAATCGCCGTTTCTAAATAATGCCCAATCACGGTGCTGTGGTGACAATAAATCGGAACCAAATTCAATATAGTTCTTCGTATCAATTCCCAGTAAGTGAAGAAGTGTCGGACGAACATCGACTTCTCCGCCAATTTGATGCTGGACTCCGCCTTTTACACCTGGTACGTGAATAAATAACGGCACTTGTTGCAGTTTCGCATTGATAACTGGTGTAATTTTCGGCACTCCCAACACTTTTGCCATCGCTTCATTATGGTTTTCCGAAATACCATAATGGTCACCATAAAGAATAATGATCGATTTGTCATAAAGTCCATCTTTCTTCAATGCATCGAAGAATTGCTTCAATGCTTCATCCATATAATGCGCCGATTGGAAATAATCATTTACAATCGAGTCATCTGTATTTCCTGCTGGGAAATTCGTATCACCTGGATCCATTTCAAATGGGAAGTGATTCGATAACGTAATGAATTTCGTATAGAATGGCTGCTTCATCTTCTCAAGCATCGGCACTGCTTCTTGGAAGAAAGGTTTATCCTTCATTCCATAGTTTTTCACATTTCCTGGGGTTGTCATATCAAAATAAGACGCGTCAAAGAATTGATCATACCCCAATTGCTTATACATGACGTTACGATTCCAGAACGTTTTGTAGTTACCATGGAATACTGCTGTCGTATATCCTTTTTGGTCCAAAATTGCTGGAGCTGCCTGGTACGTATTTTGGTCTTTATTAATAAATACCGCGCCGGACGATAATGGGTATAATGAGTTCTCCATTAAGAATTCAGCATCCGATGTTTTCCCTTGGCCTGTTTGATGATAAAAATTATCAAAGTAGAACGTATTTCCATCATGAGCTAATGAATCCAAAAACGGTGTCACAAGTTGTCCATTTGGCATTCGATAATCAATCATGAAGTTTTGAAAAGACTCCATTGAAACATAAATGACGTTCATTCCTTTGGCCTTTCCAAAGTAAGCCGGGTTCGGCGGCGTATACGTTGCATTTCGATAGTTTTCAACTGTCGTCACGTCACTGGTGCTGGCCATCGCCCGTTGACTTGTTGCTTCGATATTCTGAATGATATCGAAAATCGTAAAGTTATAGGTTCCTAAATATTTGACTAAATAGTTTCTGTCAAAAGAACGTGATAATAATTGCGGGCGATCTTTTTCCGCAAGTCCCAGATTGAAAAGAAACACCGTGACCGCAGCCAAAAAGATGATCTTAAAAGCTGATCGATTCGGAGAAACCACTTTTTTGAATACAGTGAGCGCCAGAACGATTAAGATGATCGTATCTGCAAAATAAAAAACGTCTGTATAAGACATTAAGTTCGCGGCACTGCTTCCTAATTCCCCTGCATTTGACTTCGCCTGCATAATCACGGGAACCGTGATGAAGTCATTGAAAAATCGATAATAAACGATATTCGCATATAAAAGAAACGATAAAATAAAATCAATCAAAATCATGATTTTTTTGGTATGCTTTTTCGAAAGCAAAGCTAAGCCCAAGAATAACAATGCAGAACTAATTGGGTTAATCGCTAATAAAAATTTCTGCACATTATTATCGATCCCCAATTTAAAAACCGTACGATATGCTATATATGTTTTGATCCAAAACAAAACAACCGCAATGGCATAAAAGGCAAAATGACTATTTTTCACTTTCTGGAATAGTCCGACTTTCCCCATCTTAACTCTCCTTTCCACTATCATTCAACTTCGATAAGTGAACCACAACTACTATAACACAATTTTGTTAAAAATTTTTTAACAAATTAAGGGTACAAAGAAAAATCCACAAATCCCATTATAACAAATAATTCTTTTTTTAGCTTACATGAGCATTATTAAATTTTCATTAGGAGTCTTCTTGCTGATCATCCTTCTTTATTTCTTTTCTTTCTTTACTTCTTGATTTCCTTCTGCCTTCGTTTCGCGAAACAGCTTAAGAAAAGCCCGATACTTATGCAGCTGAAGCCTTCCTTGTGAGGTTGGATAATTTCGGAAATCAAAAAATTCCCTTCTTATCTTTGGGCAAAAAACTATACTTAGCTGCCGTTTCGCTTTCCACCTTCTATATAGCGGCAACTGCCAAAATTGGACAGTTTTTTTCCTGTTCCACAGCTGCTTTTTTACCGACCACAAACTAATACTAAATACCCGTCAACTCAGGAAGAAACCGTTACTTCCTCCCATTGATTTTGTAAGCGTTTACCATTATAGTAATCACACACCCAGCTCTACTCTAAATGATTCCTACTTTGAATTCAGGAGTGAAGAATATGGAGAACCAGGGGAACGTATTCACAGGGTTATTATGGGGTACCTTTTTAAGTGTGCCGCTATGGATGGCTTTTTTTGGATGGGTGAAATTGATGATGAACTTTCTGTAAGGATCTTCTATAGCATACGTGAAGCGTAAGGGCCGAGCCTTTACGCTTTTTTTGGTGCCTGACACCTACTCACTGAACAATGAGTTATGGCTTGCCTCTACTAAAATGATACCGTTAGGCGGAATTCTGCTTTTGTCAATAAGGTATTTTGAACTTATTCTACAATTTTTTGAACATTTTGTGTCAATTAAGAATAAAGGCTTGTCTAGACCACCCTTATTTGCTATTATTTTCAAAGATTTTGTAAAAAGGAGCAAATTTTATGATATTAATGCCAAATAATGTTGAAAAGAGTGATCTTACAAAGATTATCAGTTCACTAAGGCAAGAAATGATCCAGACGGGACTCAAAGAGGGATTAACTAGTAAAAATACGGTAGAAATCAGCCAAAAGCTAGATAAATATATTGCTTTATACCAAGTTTCCTAACTCCTGCTGTTAACTGCCTGATTTCTCCAAGTTTCTCCTCTTGCAAGCCGGGATTCTTTTCACACAAACGTTTAATTAGATTCCTTTCTTCCCTTGTTTCAATCATATCTTTTACGAATGCAGCTTTAAAAAATTTGTCAAAATTGTGCACACCCGGCTTTCATACATCTTTTCCAACTTCTCATTTCTTTAACATTTCAAGTCTTAAACATGCGTATTTATATGGAGTAACGTGTAAAACATTTGGTGGAAGGGAGATTACGATGTATTTAAAAAAATTAACGGAAAATAAACTTATTACGGTTGTGTATGAGGCCAATGGTGCCATCCAAAAGATTAGAGGGCGGGTGTATCGGCTTAATTTAAAGGAGCAAAACATTCTCCTAAAAGATGACCAACAAGCATCGCACACCATCCGATTATCCTGCATCCGGCATATTGATTAATCCATTCCCTAGTAAATTCCCAATTTTTTAATTAAACCATCCATCCCCCAATTACAGGGGCAAGATCAACTCTGGGCTGTAAGGGGAAAGAAATACAAGTTAAACCGGTTGGTTCAAGCATATACCGTTCGTTGGTTTCCTTTATGGCTTATGACAAGTAAAGCTTCCCGAAGGATCGCCGTCCATGTTTGGTCCTTCGGGCTTTCTAGTTATCCAATAGTTTTTTCATCTCTGTGCAACTTCCTCGGGAGGTAGAATATCCAGAAGAGATTTTGCAATTTCAATATGATAATTATTCTATTAAGCTGGTTCACTGCCCAATACGATGTACCGTTGGTTTGGACAACTTGGTGCAAGGAATTCCCACCTATGTCTGAAACATAGGATCCCTGGTCATGAAATGTTGTTTTATGGACCAAGTAGAGCTACATCACGGTTTATGAGATGCTAGCGGCTTTCCTTTCATTCAATAAATATTCTCCTATTTTAAAGAGCCGTTAATTGTTGGGAACTTTCTTTTAACATTTCAATAAATTTTGAAAGAGCACTTGTCATTAGACTATCCTTGTGTCGAATGAAAAAAGTTTTGACGGTGCTGTATTGTTCTGGAATTTCAAAAGAACGTACTAAACCTTTCATTTCATATGATTGAACCGCAGACTTTGGCACCAAAGAGGCTCCGAGTCTGGAGATCACACCTTGAATAATAGCATCGGGATGATTGAATTCTAAATAACGAATGTTATCAATCCCTATTGTTTTCAACCAAGTTTCAAGTTGGTCTCGATGTGGACAACCTTTTGTATTCATGAGAAAAGGTTGATGACAAACCTCTTGAATATCTTTCATTTCTGGAGCACTGATTAATACGAGTTGTTCTTCAAATACTAGCTCCTGCACGATGCTATCATCATTCTGTTCCGATTTTACTAATGCACCGTGAAGTTGAAAATGACGAACCTTTTCCACCAATTCAGCTGAATAATCGGTCATTAACGACAGCTCTACTTTTGGATAAAGTTTAAAGTAATTAGCTAGTATGGAAGGAAGATACATTGCAGAGGCAGTATGAGTGGCTCCAAGCATGAGCCGACCAGTTGGTTCTGTTGAATCATTTAGAGCTTTATGTGCTACGTCAAGTAAATGAATAATTTGCTCCGCATAACTCAATAACTTCTCACCGGCTGGTGTTAATAGCATCCCTCGTTGGCGATAAAAAAGCTGCGTATTCAACTCTTTTTCCAATTGCTGCACTCTTGCAGTAACGTTTGACTGTACATATCCAAGTTTTTGAGCGGCTTTTGTAATACTCCCTTCACTTGCAACAGCCTGAAAAATCCGAAGTTCATTGCTCTCCATATTCATCACCTTTTACTTACATCATTAAAAATGAAACAAAACATCATTAATATTCATTTTACATGATGAAGCATCTCTTGTACATTGGTTACAGTGACAAAACCATAACTTTAGGAGGTTTTAAAATTGAATGGAGTATATCCAAACAAGTGGGGAGTTTTGGCAGTTGTTACCCTTGTGTCTTTTGTTACCAATGTGGATGCAACAATCGTCGTCATCGGTCTTCCAACTTTAATGAAGGATTTAAATAGTTCCATCGTGGCAGGAATGTGGATCATTACCTCATATCTTATTACCAGTACCATCTTCTTGCTTCCAGCCGGCAGATGGGCAGATAAACTTGGTACAAAAAGGATATTTCTTTGGGGATTTGCGATTTTCACGATCGCCACAGTAATGTGCGGCTTATCTGAATCTGGACTAGTGCTCATTATCTTTCGGCTTATTCAGGGATTAGGTGCTGCATTAGCTCTAGCAACTGCTACTCCCATTATTATACGAACATTTCCGACAGAGCAATTAGGTCTAGCAATTGGAATCAACTCCACCTCTTGGGTAATTGGTTCTATTATTGGCCCAATCGCAGGAGGAGCTTTAATAAGCGGGTTTGGATGGCAAGCCATTTTCTTTGTGTCTGCCCCATTCGGATTAATAGGCTTAGTTGGCGGCTGGGTCCTATTAAAAGAATCAAGTATCGAAGATCGTTTCAAAACGGATTGGATAGGGATCTTCACTTTCCGCTTGGGACTGACATCCCTGTTGATCGTTCTTTCTCAGGGACAAACCTGGGGTTGGGCTTCAAGTAGAGTTCTTTGGCTTTTCATCGCCACCGGATTGCTGTGGGGTGGATTTATCATTACGGAATTAAAAGTCCGAGATCCACTTTTTAACCTTAAATTATTTACAAATAGGCTTTATTCAACGGGATTGGGACTTACAATGTGCTATTGCGTCGGATATTTTTCTATCACAATTCTTCTTGCACTATATCTGCAAGGTGCTCAACGCTTGTCCCCTTTAGAATCTGGACTGTTGCTTGTACCATTATCACTTCCTCAGTTGGTGATGGGGCCGCTTGGGGGGAAATTAACGGATCTTCTTGGTCCTATGCGGTTATTATTAGTTGGTATAGTGTTTATTGCATGTTCGTTGATGATGCTGGGGAATCTTGGAGATCAATTATCCATTTTCGGAGTGATCATTCCATTGTTCATCATTTCTGTCGCAAACGGATTGGCATGGCCACCGCTTGCCAAAACAGTCTTGTCAGCAACTTCTCCAAACCAAGCAGGGTCGGCATCCGGAATGTTCTATACCGTTTACAATATTGGCAGGGTTGTGAGTCAAACTCTTACTCTTATATTGCTCCAACTTTACATTGCTCCTAATATTGCGTCACAAATGTTCCTTGGAATGAGCATCCAGACCAACACCACAAAATCCTCCTTAGTGCATGTAACAGATGTAGGTTTTCGGATTTATGCTACCTTCTTTGCCATAGCCCTATTACTAGGAGTGTTTATGTTACGACCTCAAAAACTGCAAGAATAACAAAACATTGATTATAACTTAAGCAGAAGAATAAATTTATAACAAGCCAAACATACAGTCTATTGTTTGGCTTGTTAATGGATCTCTTATCATCGTCTTTAAACCTGTATAACCTTGTATTGCTATTCAAAGTTTAAATTCAACCAAAAAGTACCCATTTAAGGCTTTTTAGCCTTTTTGAAGACCTCTTCTGTCCTAATCGCACCTTTTATCCCCGTTTATACCACAAAAGAAATTTTTTTACATTCCCCCTGTCCTTTCCCCCTCCTAAACTCTATATAAAGGGCGAAAGGAGGTGAGGAACAGATGGCACGGTCATTATTGCAAAGTTCGAAGCTTCGTTTGGTGTTTGAGTCGGGAATGGATGATAAAGGCAAGCCGGTTCTGAAGGCGAAGACGTTCAGCAATGTGAAGAAGGAAGCCACTACCGACCAGTTATTCCAGGCTGCAACGGCCATTGCCGCTCTATGCACGGATCCGCTGAACAAAGTAGAGCGTTCGGACAGCTCGGAGGTTCTTGCTTAATGGAAATTCTAGTAAAATAGGAGGTGAGCAAAATGGCAAAGACATTGGAACTGCAGTTTATGACGGAGTTCGGGAAAGTCGCCCGCTTAACGCTTGATAACCCGAAAGAGCCGATTGACGAGACGGGCGTGAAGCAGGCGATGGAGCAAATCATTGCATCAAATGTGTTCACAACATCCAGCGGCAAATATGTCTCCGTGAAAGGAGCAAAAGTTATCGACCGCAATATTACCGATTATGATATGACATAAAGTCAAAAAGGGGCCGGATTCTGAAGGAAACCGGCCTCGTTCTTCAATTATATATACAAACCTGGCACTAGAAAGGAGGAAATCAACGTGGAACAGATCATTCCCATCATCAGCGAGGTCGGCTTTCCGATCGCTGTGACGCTATTTTTACTTTACCGGATTGAGGCGAAGCTAGATTTAGTCGTCGAGTCGATTCAGAACCTTCCCGACCGGATGAAGGAACGTCAAGCCAGCTGATTTCTATTCGCCAGCCGCCCTAAATGGGCGGCTTCTTCTCTTATATAAAACATAAGAAGAGGTTCCCGCTAAATGGCGAGAACCTTCTTTCATTAAGTATCGGAATGATCGGCGTAAGGTGAAATGGTCGATTATCAGAATGCCATCACGTGAGGTCATGGTTTGGATGTGGAAGGGATCATCCCACTCTCCTTCTTTTTCCGCAAGTAACACACTTATCCGTATAATAACTATATTTGTGGTGTCTTCGGAAAAAACAAAAAATCGCTTTTAATTTCATCGCGCAAAAAACCCCTTTTGTTTAATGAACACATTCCTATCATACTGTTACAACATTAAAAGCCCATTACAAACAAATGAATAACCTTAACAATTTGATTAATTTTTCACTGCGTAAAATGACAACAGAAGAAAGGTTTGTTCACTTAAAATCTTCTATTCCCTTTGAAGCGCCTATTTTTCAACATCACCCCTTCTGATATGGATCGATTTTCAACTATAATAGATTTTAACATTTAAATCCGAAGAAATTTGTCGATAGGACGTACCAATTCTTCGACAAAGTTCGAATCGTGTAAGAGCGTGAATGGCCTCCAAAAGAAGTTATGCCCGACGATGTTACAGCCCATATTTCCTCATTTTGTTATAAAGGGTTACCCGTGAAATATTCAGGATTTTGGCAGCAGCTGATTTATTTCCATATGTTTGTTTGAGAGCATTCATGATTCGAGCCTTTTCATCCTCTTCAGGCAGCTCTGTTTCGATGAGAAGATTCGAGTGATTCTTGGCAAACAACTCTTTAGGCAGTTGTTCTAATTTGATTTCATTGTCATCTGTAAAGATCATGGCTCGCTCTATGATATTTCTTAGCTGCCTGATATTGCCGTTCCAAGGATAATGCATGAAGGCTACCATCACTTCTGGCGCAATGGCGGGAACCGGCTTTTGGTATTTGATCGAGAACTCTTTCAAAAATAATTGAACAAGTTCAGGGATATCCTCTTTCCTGTCTCTAAGAGGCGGAATCGGGATGGTCACCACATTTAGCCGGTAATACAAATCTTCACGAAATAATCCTTCTTCCACCATTTTCTCCAAATCACGGTTGGTTGCCGAAAGAATTCGTACGTCAATGGGAATCGGTTCGGTCCCACCCACTCGATAGTATTGTTTTTCCTGCAACACTCGCAGCAATTTCACTTGAAGTTCTAACGGCATTTCCCCGATTTCATCGAGAAATAACGTTCCACCTTTGGCAATCCCTATTTTCCCAGGCTTGCCTTCTTTTATGGCACCTGTAAATGCTCCTTTTTCATAACCAAATAACTCGCTTTCAAAAAGGGATGAAGGAATGGCCCCGCAATTCAAATCAACAAACGGTCCATTGGAACGGGGGCTTGCTTTGTGAATAGCCTGGGCAAATAGCTCTTTACCCACCCCGCTTTCACCGGTAATCAAGACGGTTGCATCTGTAGGCGCGACCTTTTTGGCCAAAGCGATGGAAACATTGACCGCCTGGCTTCTCCCTTTAATTTTGTAAAAGGGATCCTTGATATCCTTATGGCTAATCTGGCTTTCCAAATCTTGAATATAGGCAGTCGTCGTTGTAAGTTCTTCATTTAGTTTGACGATGTTGGTAATATCCCTTTCGACAGAAATACCGCCTATTACTCGATCGTTCAGGACGATCGGCAATGTGTTAATTAACACATGGACATTCTCCTGCGGCTGGTTATAGTACCGGGTAACCCCTTTTCCTTCCTTTATAGTCGACATTAAGACGACAGAATCCTCCTTAAAGCGATGCGTAATTTGCGTACCGATCATTTCTTCCGCTGACGTTTCGTACAAATCTTCTGCCCTTGGATTCCATGCCACTACGTTTCCATCACTGTCTACGATCGTAATGGCATCATCAACGGCCTTCAGGAGGGTTTGATAAACGGCCGAAAGCTTTTGCCATTCGTGAAAAACAGCATTCATCAATGAAGGATAGGGAACCTTACGTACGAGTCTTCCCGTTTCATCCAGAAGAACGATATCTTCAGGAGCCTCCACCTCCGAAAGCAAAGTGTCTAACGGGAGCGGTTTCATTTTTTCTGTAGGATCCCCTTCTTCTAAAGGAAGCGACAGAGAGAAAAGAGGAACTTTTAACATAACGATCACCTACTTTACAAAAGTGTTAATAGTTTACACATATTTTACACTTTTGTAAACAGTGATGATACAACCAATTCGCCAAAACGCCGTAGTAATTCGTTTTTCAGTTGGCACAAAAATTGCATTTTAACCAAACAGAAAAGATGAAGGAGGAAAAAACATGCAACCCTATCGACACGAACCTTTTACCGACTTTTCCAAAGAGGAGAATAGAAACGCTTTTCGTCAAGCATTAGACCTAGTCAACTCCCAACTTGGACAAGAATATCCCCTAACCATTGGCGGGGAAAAAATCATGACCGATCACAAAATCACTTCCTATAACCCTGCGAATAAACAAGAAGTGATTGGAGTTGTTTCAAAAGCCAGTCAAGATTTGGCTGAACAAGCGATGCAATCGGCATTGGAAGCGTTTGAATCATGGAAGAATGTGGAACCGTCTGGACGAGCGGATATTCTGTTCCGGGCAGCAGCCATCATGCGCCGCCGCAAACATGAATTTTCTGCTTATCTTGTCAAAGAGGCAGGAAAGCCATGGAAAGAAGCGGATGCCGATACAGCGGAAGCCATCGATTTCCTTGAATATTATGCTCGCCAAATGATCGAGCTAAAGAAGGGTGTACCCGTTAAGAGCCGGGAAGGTGAACGCAATCAATTCCATTACATTCCGCTGGGAGTTGGCGTTATTATTTCTCCATTTAATTTCCCGCTGGCGATTATGGCTGGGACAACCGTAGCAGCTATTGTGGCAGGAAACACGGTACTGCTAAAGCCTGCCAATAACACACCGGTTGTCGCTGCAAAGTTTGTGGAAGTAATGGAAGAAGCCGGGCTGCCAAAAGGTGTGCTAAATTTCGTTCCTGGAAGCGGGGCGGAGATTGGCGATTATCTTGTAGACCATCCAAAAACGCGTTTTATCTCTTTCACTGGATCACGGGAAGTGGGCTGCCGTATTTATGAGCGGGCGGCAAAAGTGCATCCAGGGCAAATTTGGTTGAAGCGAGTGATCGCGGAAATGGGCGGAAAAGATACGGTGGTTGTCGATCAAGATGCGGATTTAGATCTTGCAGCTGCCTCCATTGTCTATTCTGCTTTCGGTTTCTCCGGGCAAAAATGCTCTGCCGGGTCAAGAGCCGTCATTCATCAAGATGTATACGATCAAGTATTGGCGAAAGCCGTAGAATTAACCAAAACCCTTACGGTCGGCAATCCGGAAGAGGCTGGAACCTATATGGGACCTGTCATTGATCAGGCCGCTTTTGACAAGATCATGAACTATATTGAAATTGGAAAAAGCGAAGGTAAACTAATGGCTGGCGGCGAAGGGGATGATTCCCGGGGCTATTTCATTCAGCCTACCATACTAGCGGATGTGAATGAAAAAGCGCGCATCATGCAGGAGGAAATTTTCGGACCGGTTGTCGCTTTTTGCAAAGCTCGTGATTTTGATCATATGATGGAAATCGCCAATAATACGGACTATGGCTTAACCGGTGCATTGATTTCGAACAACCGCGAACATATTGAGCGAGCCAGAAAAGAATTCCATGTAGGAAACTTGTATTTTAATAGAGGATGTACAGGGGCGATTGTAGGCTATCAGCCGTTTGGCGGATTTAATATGTCCGGTACAGATTCGAAAGCCGGCGGTCCGGATTACCTGATCCTTCATATGCAGGCAAAAACGACATCAGAAATGTTCTAAAAATAGAATGTAAGGAGCCAATAGCATGTTGAAAGATTTTTTCATGGCCTTATCTCAAAACCAATTTCTTAACAGCGCTGCTAAAAAATATGGTTTAAAACTAGGGGCGCAAAGTGTTGTAGCGGGTACCAATATTGACGAAGTAATCGAAAGCATCAAAGAGTTGAATAAGCATGGCATTTCATGTACGGTCGATAACTTAGGGGAATTTGTCTTTAAAAAGGAAGAGGCCATCGAAGCAAGAGACCAAATCCTGAAAGTTATCGAAGCGATTCATAAGCATAAAGTGGATGCCCACATCTCTTTAAAACCGACTCAATTGGGCTTGGACATTGAGTACGCCTTTTGTTTAAGTAACTTGCGGGAAATTGTTCATCTCGCCCATCAGTATGGCATTTTTGTGAACATTGATATGGAAGATCATAAGCACTTAAAGCCTTCCTTTGATCTTTTGGATGAACTTTCTTTGGAATATGATAATGTCGGAACGGTAATTCAGGCCTACTTCTATCAATCACAGGAAAACCTTGAAAAGTATAAAGATTTTCGCCTGCGCATTGTGAAAGGCGCCTATAAAGAGCCTGAGGAATACGCCTATCAGGACAAGAAAGAGATTGACAAAAACTTTATAAAACTAATTGAATGGCACTTGTTAAATGGAAAATTCACTTCCATTGCCACTCATGACCACAAAATCATTCATCATGTGAAAGACTTTGTACGGAGAAATGATATACCAAACGATAAATTTGAATTCCAAATGCTGTACGGCTTCCGAAAAGACCTTCAATTGAAACTAGCAAGCGAAGGCTATAACTTCTGCACCTATGTACCATTTGGCAACGATTGGTACGGCTACTTTATGCGGCGTCTTGCCGAAAGGCCACAAAACCTAAACCTGGTCGCCAAACAAATCTTTAATAAAAAAACCAACACCATGATCGGCTTAGCAGCTGGTGCCTTTGCATTGGGGAGATTATCAAAAGCAAGCAAGAAGAAACAAAGATAAAAAAATGAAACGGCAGGAGTTCATGGATTTGAACTCCTGCCGTTTTGGAATAACTAGTCAGACACACTACAAAACTCTGAAACAATATGGCTGCAGAGTTCTTTTTTATTGGAAGTTTTCCGCTATGACACTTTTCATTGTTTCCGGATCAATGACGATTTCGTCATTATTTGCTTTTAATATGTCATCGTACAGAACGGCGTCTTTTCCATTAATTTGCTGGTAATGCAATTGTTTATTGGGTCCATATTTTTCATGGCCAAGCCGAAGCTCACCATATCAGATGTAGACATGTTGGTCCCAATAATATATTTATCGATAGAATTCACAAGCGAAGGCAATTTTGGAATATTGCTAGGATTTAGAGCCTTTTTCGCAATTCCCTTCAAAGCTTCCAATTGTACTCTTTGGCGTCCATAGTCATCGGTTGCCAAGGAATGGCGCTCACGGGCAACGGCTAACACCATTTTACCATCGAAGGTGTGAGTTCCGGCAGTGACTACTTGGCCGTTGATTTTTTCTTGAACCGGTATATAGACATCAATGCCGCCCATCGTATCAATCATCGCTTGAAGACCTTCAAAATCGGTCTCAATATAATAGTTGATCGGAACGCCCGTTAATTCACTGATTGCCTTCACGGCCCCTTCAATCCCCTGCTTAGGGCCTTTATCAGCCTGCAAAATATACTGGACACTGGTTAGCTTTGTATAGCCATAACCATCTAGATAGACACGTGTATCGCGAGGTATGCTGACCGCGTTCACTTGATTTTTCTCCAAATCAACATGAGCCAGCATCATCGTATCAGAATGTCCAATCTTCTCTCCAGGTCTCGCATCCGATCCCATGATTAACACGTTAAATACAGGAGCATTCTTGCTGCTTTGCTGATTCGCCTTATCCGTCTTTTTCCCCGATGCCAAGACGGGGATATTCTTGAAGTGATTCTTTGGCTGAAGTTGAACATATTCATAACCAATGGCTGCAACAACAATAACGATGATTACTAAAAAGCTGTAACCAACTACTTTCCATTTACTTTTTTTCTTCATGATTCCTCCGGTACATTTCTAGTACTCTACTGATGTATTTTGACAACATTCTATATTTTACTATATTTTAGCAAATCTGTCACCAACCAATTATAGTGCTTATTCCTTACTACTCTTTCTTCGAAAAATCGATCTTTCGACACGGTTTGTTCAGATCGTCACAAAAAGTTACGAAAATTGTCACAATTTACTTCCAATTTTGTCATATTTTATGCTATTCTATTTCTATAAGTATTTCTATATAACTAGAACCTCCTGTTAAACTTCAAATGTATAGACCTCTTTGTCATTTTCATACTATTCCGTCAACGAAGTTCATTTCCCATCTGTAAGACGGAACTCTATTCTTGCAAGCGTTTTATTTACATAAATCGCAATATGAATCGGGGGAGTGTGATGAGATTTCAGCCGGATTTTACCTAACAAACATAGTGGTCTTGGTGAGCATTTTCGTTAATGAAATCAAACTTATTTAATTTGAGGTGAAAAGATGGAATTGAAAGAATCCTATTCTATTAAACCTAAATTTCTGTACATGTTAGGCGTATATGACCGAAATGCAAAACTTTGCACACTTGTAAAAGAACTCAATAGGACTTTTATAGTAGACAGATCTCCATTACAAATTCTAAATGACAGTATCAGATGTATCGGTTTTAATTTACGAGGGGCTATGGAAACATCTAAATGGCACCTTGGCAATATACATATGCGTCCATTAATGGTTAATCCATCACAAAGAATCGTTGTGTTTCCAGACAAATCTCCCAAACGCCCAGACACCATCTGGTTTAATCCCAATCATATTAAAAGAACACTTGCGGTCCATCTGAAGACAAAAGTGGCTTTCACGAATGGATCAACCATTACCATTCCATCGAAACTATATTCCTTTAACAATAAACTGCAAATTGCCGACCAATTCATGAAATTGATCGAAAATAAAGGAGATGATGATTCCTCTTCTCCTTGGGACGATCCACAAAAAAGGGCGTAATATAAAATAGGTATAAAACAGCTCCCTAAAGGTAATCCTTAGGGAGCTGTTTTCGGTTTGATGGGCTTTAATGAAACCACTTTACTCCGTCCTAATCCTTGCTTTAGAGCTTTTTGATTGTCACATTCAAAAGATCATTCATAGCAAGGACCATCTTCATCCCACATCAGTTTCATTGAAATGATCATGACAACTCATCGTGGCAATGAATGAAGGACATTTTATTGCCTGTGCCTGCTACTTTGACCAATTTGAACACCTTGTGGGATACGCATGAATAGCCCCTGTCAATTTTGTAGGGGCTTCAAAAGAAGACGTGATTTATATTGATCACATATTTAACTCATTGTTCCTATGCTCTTAATTTCTGTTTTTACATGAATGTTTATTTTTGATTTTGCCAAAGTTTTTCCCCAATGGTCTTGTACTTTTTTCCATTCCGGATAGGTATAGGCTCGAGCATACAGACCGAGCCCTAAAGGGTCAATTTGTGCTTTTTGAATTTTATGAATTAATTGGTTGAATTCATCTTCAAGCTCATTCGCAATACTTTTTTCAAACTTCGCTTGTTTTTTTTCGAAATCATACGGAAATAGTTGCTCAGTTATTGTGATTTTTGAATTGACATTTATATCAAATACAAACCGCCCATTGTCCTTTACTTTTTTCTTTACTTTCAGCACTGCATTAGTAAAGGTGATATATGGTTTGCCATTTTTCGAGTTTCCTAAAGAAACAGGAATTGTGATGAAATAGTCCTTTTTTTGCTTTCCTTCTAACATGGTTAACAATTGATTTTCTTTAGTTGATATCGATAATTTATACTGACCAGAGTGATCAAGAAGGGCCGATCCAGATAGCCGGATTTTCTTATCCATTTTTATTTCGGGAATCCACGGAAATTGTCTTCGAAAATCCTGGAGGGTAGTCTTTTTAATAATATTTCTCTGAGCAGCCGTATCAATCAAAGAAGTTAAATAGATGGAAAGACGGGGTTTATCTGCAGGTTTGCTATAAATATATCCGAAACAGGTCCATCTACAGCTACAATTCGAGAGCTTACCGTATTTTTCGGATCTCGATAAAAAGGGTCAAGGTAAGCGAACCAATTCTCACTTTTAAGAAGGCGCTTTCCTAATAAAAAAATTTGCGTTTTACTTCCTGAGGTTAAGCCGATTACCCTGGCATCAAACTTCTCTCTGGAATTGCGGGTGGAAAATGGTTTCACTTTAAATACTTCTTCTTTTTGTTTAGCTTCTTTGCTAAAGACAGGGCTGGACATATACACTAACAAATTATTTTTTTCATCCAAATCTAGTCCTAAAATAAGAGCAACGCTAAGATTCTCTATTGGCGTTGCATCAGCACAACCGGTAAGCATCGTAATCATTAAAAGAATCAAAAATATTTTTTTGCTCATATGGCTGTCCCTCGTTTGTATTTCTCATAAACCCAAGTGTATACCCACAAAAAAGTTGGAAAGATATACGCCAACCCGATTCCGGCATTTGACATCCATTCTTGCCAGGTCTTCAATTGTAGCCATGTGGGATGAATAAAAAAAATTGTCGCGATGAATAAAGCTAACAAAACGGGTACATGTGAACTGTAATCCTGTTTGTTCATCAATTGACTAGAACAGTAGACGGCACAATACATGTACAGAATCCAGGCTCTCGAGAAAATAAGCAGTAAAATATTCAAGACAATCATGTCGATCCGCTCAAGAAACTGAAAATTAATTACTTTAACCAAACTTAGTACAGGCTGATTAAAATTAGAAATATCATCAGGGCTAAAAAACACAAAACAGGAGAGGGTGACAAAAAGATAAAACAACATCACGTATGTGTTCGCAATCACTATCCCTCGAACAGCATATTGTTTTTTTTGTAAAAAAGGATAAAAGATAAAGGCAAGTTCAAATCCTAAAAATGAATAAATAGTCGGCAGTGCAGAAGCAGCAATTTGCTCCCAGCCAACTTTAAACAGTGGGAGTAAATGAAGTAAACTACCATCCTTTAAAGGGATGAAAAAAAGAAACAGGATCCACATCGTAATATAAAAGACTATAATGGACCC
>NZ_BCUZ01000055.1 GCF_001591485.1 Neobacillus fumarioli NBRC 102428
CCCCTTTTTTCATGAATCATTTATTTTTGGTAATTAGATTGTTTCTCTTGTTCTTTCTTAAGCTGTTTTTCTTCGTTTGACGGAAGTTTATGGTCTTGTTTTTCAGGTGCATTTTGCGGGTTTGGTGTGATGAGATCCCCTGGAACCTCCGGCATTAATCTCCCGGCAACATCTGCAAGTTCCTCCATGATTCCACGAATGGGTCTGCCATGATTGATATCTGCCTGAATTTCTTTGAGACGTTCTGTAGTATCTGGATCTGCCACTACAACGGCATTGGCTCCGTATGGATCTTTTTTCAGGCTTTCAGCAACAGAATATTTAATGGAGCCGACCTGCGATCGGTCTAGTTTTGAATTAACATCAATGCCCACAATTGCATATCTGCCTAGAACTACAGCTGTTGCATCATTGACATTTGGAATGCTAGTTGCCAAAGAAACAAGCCGTTTGGAAATTTCCTGGCCGGTTTTTCTGTCCACATTGTGTATACTGCTGTTTTTCACAGATTGGTGTTCATTTTTCATTAATTGATTTTGATTCTTGGTATTGCACCCAGCGAGAACCAAACAAATTGTTACCGCTGTAATGATTTTCTTCATCCCAATTCCACCCCTATAAAGCAATAAGATTGGCTGACCAGTGCAGATTAGTAACCTTTATCCAACGTGTTTTTCCTTACATTTATTGTGTGGAATCCATTCTATCTTTATGCGGATAAACATATATTTTACCAAGTCCTATCAAATGGTTTGCAGGATTATTTACAATCCTTTAACACCAAATGAAGCGGAGGCGTCTATTTGAGTAAAATATACGTATTAGATACAAATGTCTTGTTACAAGACCCATATTCCATTTTCTCATTTGAAGATAATGAAGTTGTGATTCCTGCTGTTGTTCTGGAAGAAGTGGATTCAAAAAAACGCTACATGGATGAAATAGGGAGGAACGCAAGGCAAGTATCCAGATTAATCGATGGTCTAAGAGCCTCAGGTAAGCTTCATGAAAAAATCCCGCTTGAAAACGGAGGAACCATCAGAATTGAGTTAAATCACAGGACTTTTCATGAATTACAAGAAATTTTTGTCGAAAAAACAAATGATAATCGTATTCTTGCCGTAGCGAAGAATTTATCTTTGGAGGAACAGACAAAAGAAGATGGCAAGCCTGTCATTCTTGTCAGTAAGGATGCTCTTGTAAGAGTTAAGGCAGATGCCATTGGCTTGATTGCTGAGGATTTTTTGAATGATCGGGTTGTGGAAATTGATCATCTATATACTGGTTTTCTTGAGGTTTATATCCCACTTGAGTTATTGGGACGATTTTACGAGAAGGGTGAACTTTTACTTTCAGATATAGCTAATCATCCGTTTTATCCAAACCAATTTTTAATAATGAAGGATGCATTGGGGAGTTCGGCATCTGCTGTTGGAATGGTTGACAAAGAAAGTAAAAAGGTCAAAAAGCTGGTTTTAAACCATGAACATGTTTGGGGGATTCATTCAAGAAATGTCCAGCAAACAATGGCAATCGAATTGTTGCTAAGAAAAGATATTCCACTTGTAACTATGATTGGAAAAGCCGGAACAGGAAAAACATTGCTTGCCTTAGCGTCCGGGTTAATGCAAACGGAAGATCTTCGTGAATATAAAAAGCTTTTGGTAGCTAGACCAATAGTTCCAGTGGGAAAAGATTTAGGGTATTTGCCAGGTGAAAAGCAAGAGAAATTACGGCCATGGATGCAGCCGATCTATGATAACCTTGAATTTCTCTTCAATACAAAAAAACCAGGTGAACTTGATGCAATTCTAGCCGGTTTGGGGTCAATTGAGGTGGAAGCATTAACTTATATTCGCGGCAGGAGCTTACCAAAACAATTTATTATTATTGATGAAGCTCAAAACTTAACAAAGCATGAAGTAAAAACGATTCTTACTAGAGTAGGCGAGGATAGCAAGATTGTGCTGATGGGAGACCCGGAACAAATAGATCATCCTTATCTCGATGCTTATAATAATGGATTGACATATGTAGTAGAAAAATTTAAAGACCAGGCTGTTTCAGGTCATGTAAAACTTTTAAAAGGGGAGAGGTCAGGCTTGGCAAGACTTGCGGCTGATATATTATAAAAGATATTAGCTGATTTACTTAGAAATTTCCATATAGAAAAAACGGGCAATAAGCCCGTCTTATTTTACAGAGAATCGTTGGACATTTTTAATAGGATTATGCTGATTTGATCCATTACCATAATAAACATGAACCGGCCCGTCTGCTTTCAAAGGTTTCCCATGATCAGCGAATTTCAATATCAAATTATATGCTTCATTTAATGGAATCTCGTATTCGTCTTCTTTCGTATGAATGACCAAAATGGTGGCGTCATCTTCAGGCTCAGCATTTTGTAAAAATGGCTTAAAGGGAATTCCGAAAGTTCCTGTAATCATTTTTTCTTTTTCGAATTTTCTCTCAGTCTTCAATGTCGGCGGAAAGATGGCGCCTTCCATTATTTCACGATCCCAATGCTTAGATGCAGCGATTGTATATTCAGCATCGCTATCTGTTTCGTCTTCGCTTTTTGTAAAGTAGGTTGTTAAATCAATCCGGCGGTCGTCAAAAATCCACGTAGCCGGATCAAGTGTAATGGGATACCGTACTTTTCCGGTAATCGTCATAATATTTTCCATCTTCTATACCCCCTAATATTTACCCAACTTAAGTATACCTTGTTTTGGTTAAAAGTCATAGTTTGCAGTCTGTTTTGGCAATACCTCAATACTCTTGCAATTTACGTTGCTAAACGGTAAAATTTATAGATAAGTTGAGTAATCGCTCTGAAACGGGGGGATCAATGGTGGCGTCTGAAATGATCGTGAATCACCATGAAAAAGCATATGCATTATTGCAGGCTGACGCTGAAAAAATTCTAAAGCTTATTAAAGTGCAAATGGACAATCTCACGATGCCTCAATGCCCTCTTTATGAAGAGGTATTGGATACACAGATGTTTGGCCTGTCTAGGGAAATAGACTTTGCTGTTCGCTTGGGTTTAATAGATCCAAAAGATGGAAAGGCGATTTTAAATAAATTAGAAAGAGAATTATCGCTGCTTCATGATGCTTCCTTAAAAAAATAGTGAACTTAACTCAAACAAGCTAATTGTTTGGGTTTTTTTCTTGGGGCCAAAAGCTGCGGGGAATTTAATAACCATTTTTAGAGGTTTTCCTTTATTAAAATGTTGTAACAAAAAAGCTTTTCTTCAAGTCAAGACCTTCATTTTCGATTATAATAGAGTGGTATAAAATTAATCAGGAAAATGAGGATGTTTAAATGGTTAAAAAAATTCTAAAATGCTATGATTATTCAATTGTCATCGCCATTATCCTCCTTTGTGCCTTCGGATTGGTCATGGTTTATAGCGCCAGTATGGCTACTGCTGTTCAAAGGTATGGTGTACCGAGTGATTTTTTCTATCAAAAGCAAAAGATGTGGCTGTTATGTTTTGCGATTATTTTCCTGTTCATGGCGATCCTTCCTTATAAAATCATGCAATCAAAAAAAGTATTAATTGTATTTGTCATAAGTTCTATTATCTCGTTATTAGGTTTGTTTGTTTTTGGAAATATTGCCGGTAATGCAGAGAGCTGGTACAAATTTGGTTCAATCAAAATCGAACCTGCAGAGTTTGTCAAATTGGCGGTGATCATCTATCTATCCGCTTTTTATGCCAAAAAGCAGGATTATATTAATCAATTTAATAAAGGGATTCTTCCACCGTTAATTTTTCTATTTTTTATATGCGCTCTAATCCTCATGCAGCCAGACCTTGGTACCGTCATCATCATTGCGCTGATTGCTAGTACCATTCTATTATGTTCCGGGCTAAATCTAAAGGCTCTTGGAAAATTAATGGTTATTCTACTAATTGTGCTGATCCCGATTATATTCGCTGCGAAAGGTTTTATCTTTACAGAAAAGCGCATGGGCAGGCTTGAAGTATTAAGTAATCCTTTCGCTGCAAAATACGTAAATGGAGCAGGATTCCAACTGGCAAACTCCTTCATTTCAATTGGTTCGGGTGGTATAAACGGATTAGGATTAGGAAAAAGCATTCAGAAACTTGGCTATCTGCCAGAATCACATACGGATTTTATCATGGCTGTCATTGCCGAGGAATTAGGAATCTGGGGAGTAGGCTTTGTGATCATGACAATAGCCTATATTGTCCTTCGCGGGATTTATATTGGTTTGCAATGTAAAGATCCATTCGGTAGTTTGCTTGCTTTCGGGATTTCAGGTTTAATCGGAATTCAAGCGTTTATCAATCTTGCCGGAGTTTCTGGCATCATTCCTTTAATGGGTGTACCGCTCCCGTTTATCAGCTATGGTGGATCATCGCTGTTAACGCTCGCTGCTGCAACGGGAATCCTTGTCAATGTTTCCATGTTCGTAAACTATGAAAAAAAATATAAAAATAAAACCGAACATAAGAATAAAAAATTAAAACAGCGGGATGGCAAAGTTTATTATCTTTAAAAACGCGGGGGAGGATCTCTTCCCGCGTTTTTAAGTGGCTTGAAGGCTAAATAAGTCAGTTGCCTGAAACTTTATTTATACATTTGATTCCTTCTTGATCTCGACAATAGAAGTAGAAAATAACTCAACATCCCGAACAAACAAGTAATAAAAAAAGCATGAAGCAATGCAACACCAAGATTTAACTTTGTGAATATGATCAATGCACCTGCTAATGCCTGTAATGAAACAAGTATAGAGGAAACAATCCAGCCCCAAAACAACACCTTTTGCTCTTTATCATAACGAATGGCGAGATAAGTTATATAAAAAATCCAAAGCAAAAGGATGGCTGCTGCAGTCCGGTGTCCCATTTGAACCCATTCATACATGTTGGTAGGAAGAGAAGGGGCATCATTGAGGCACAAAGGCCAGTCGCGGCAGACGAGACTTGATTTTGTATGGCGTACCAGGGCACCAGTATAAATAACAAGATAACTATAAATCGTAACAAATAAAATGTGACGGCCCATTCTTTTCTTAATTATAAGCTTGTGGGCATCGAATTTTTTGTCAATTTCAAATATAAGAAGTGTTAACAAGAACACAGCTGCAAAAGAAATTAACGATATGCCAAAATGCAATGCCAGAATAAAACTGGATTGCCCCCATTTTACTGCCGCAGCCCCAATTAATCCCTGCAGCAGTAAAAAGAAAAAGGAGAGAAATGAAAGAAACTTTGTCTCCCTTATGTGACCGATCGTTTTCCAGGTCCAAATCGATAAAACCAATACCAATATTCCGACAATGCCTGAAACAATCCGATGGGCAAGTTCGATCATCAATTGTGTTGTGATGTGTGTGGGCAAGACTTGTCCATTGCATAGTGGCCAAGAACGCCCGCAGCCCATTCCGGATCCTGTTTTAGTGACTAGCGCTCCGCCAATTAAAACAAAGATCATTCCGATTGTAGCTGCTATTGCTAACCATTTCAGTGATCGTTGCAAAAAATTCACCTTCCTAAAATGAGTTCAAAAATTTGTAATTCAATAAACAATGGAAGTATAATTTAGAAAAAAGTACCAAGATCCCCTATCATCATATCGAATTACATAAAAGAAGAACAGAATTTCCGCATTTAAATTTTTAATCTGCAAATACAAAAAAATAATTCCAATAATTTTAAATTTTCCTTATTATTATAGTAAGAAATACTAAAATAGAAAATCTAATGACATTACAAATTATTCAAACATTGAAAAATATAACCAAATATAAATATATGTTAAATTTTTAGCGAAGCCAAAAATTTTATTCATGAAAAAGTATGAATTGAAATTGTAAAGATAATAGTAAAAAATAACAATTTGGCATTTTAGTTGAATATTTTTCAAAAAAATTTCACAAAAATGCCAAAAAGTGTGATTTAATATACAGAGAAAGTGTTTTTTTACTTGGATTATCGTAAAATGAAGTTAGAAAATTTTTGAACTGCATATAGATATTAGGAGAAAAGGAAATGTGTATTTCAAAAGTGTATAGTAGTTTAGCAATCAAGAATAGTTATAATATCACTGTAACATTCATTTAGTTATCAAGTTATCTTTCCTTGGGGATGTTTTTTTCAAATCCTGGATGCGAAGCAAATTTTCTCCGCTCCAAAATTCCCTTTAAGGAAGGAACTTTCTACATACTTCCTAGGTCAAACATGATGCAAAGAAATTCTAAGTGAAAGAGGGGTTGGATGTAACTATGAAAAGGCTTGCAAATTGGCGTTTGATTTCGCTGTTTGCGATTTTGGCGCTGGTGCTCTCCGGCTGTGGTGAACCGTTTCTTTCCACATTACAGCCAGCGGGTGAAGTTGCCGACATGCAATTCAATTTAATGAAACTAAGCACCTACATTATGATTGGTGTCATTCTTGTCGTCACCATTATCTTCATTATCGTATTTTTCCGTTTTAGAAGAAAAGATGACACTATACCAGAACAAGTAGAGGGAAGTCATAAATTAGAAATCCTTTGGACTGTTATTCCAATTCTTTTACTTTTAATTTTGGCTGTTCCAACTGTTACCACAACTTTTAAGCTTGCTGATGTTTCTGCAGCAGATAAGAAAGATTCAAAGGCACTGGTTATTAATGTTCGTGCGCATTTATATTGGTGGGATTTTGAATATCCAAATCAGAAAATTGTTACTAGTCAGGAATTGGTCGTGCCGACAAATCAAAAGGTTTATTTTAATTTAAAAGCTATGGATGTGAAACACGCTTTCTGGATTCCGGCTGTCGGTGGAAAAATGGATGTCAATACAGATAATGTGAATAAATTCTGGCTCGAGTTTGATGGAAAAAAAGCAAAAGAAGCTGGAAACCTTTTCTACGGAAAATGTGCTGAACTTTGCGGACCATCACACGGACTGATGGACTTTAAAGTAAAAGCCGTCAGTAAAGATCAATTCGATGCCTGGGTAAAGTCAATGCAAAGCGTAACTGCACCGCAAAAGGCTCCGGATGGCAGTTTAGTAGCACAAGGACAGGCAATCTTTAACCAAAGCTGTATAGGATGTCATGCGGTCACCCCTTCGAACAAACTGCCTGACACAGCCCGCTTGGCACCAAACCTTACAAACTTTGGTGACAGATCAAGAATTGCCGGTATATTAGATCATAATGAGAAAGACTTGAAAAACTGGATTCGCAATCCTGAAAAATATAAACCAGGAAATATGATGGCAGGCAAGTATCCGAAGATGAATGAACAGGAACTTGATGCTTTAGCTGCCTATTTGATGAGCTTAAAGGTACAGCAATAATCGGGAAACTGTTGAAAAGGGAGGTAAAAGGTGTGAGTACCTATACTCAAAAAAAGGGTTTTGGTGCGACGTTATGGGATTATTTAACAACTGTTGACCATAAAAAAATCGCCATCCTATATTTTATTGCCGGCGGCTTTTTCTTCTTAGTCGGGGGGATAGAAGCCATCTTTATCCGTATTCAGCTTGCTGTTCCAAATAATGATTTTGTCAGTGCAGGCGTTTATAACGAAATCATGACCATGCATGGAACGACGATGATTTTCCTTGCAGCAATGCCGCTTATATTTGCTTTTATGAATGCGGTAATGCCATTGCAAATTGGTGCACGGGATGTGGCATTTCCATTTGTAAATGCCATTAGCTTTTGGATGTTCTTTTTCGGAGGAGTGTTTTTAAATCTTGGATGGTTTTTAGGTGGAGCACCTGATGCCGGATGGACAAATTATGCGTCACTTGCAACTCACTCTAAAGGGCATGGAGTAGACTTTTATGTAATAGGGCTGCAAATTTCCGGCTTTGGAACACTAATGGGCGGAATTAACTTTTTGGCAACTATCATCAATATGCGTGCACCTGGTATGACATATATGAGAATGCCTCTGTTTACTTGGACAACATTTGTCACATCTGCATTAATATTGTTCGCATTCCCGCCACTGACAGTCGGATTATTTTTAATGATGTTTGATCGCATGTTCGGTGCTAAATTCTTCGAAGTGGCCATGGGCGGAAACACAGTCATTTGGGAACATCTTTTCTGGATCTTCGGTCACCCAGAAGTGTACATTCTAATTCTTCCGGCATTCGGGATTTTCTCGGAAACTTTTGCAATTTTCTCGAGAAAGCGGTTGTTTGGTTATTCATCAATGGTATTTGCAACTGTATTGATTGGCTTTCTCGGTTTCATGGTATGGGCTCACCATATGTTTACCGATGGATTAGGTCCGGTAGCAAATGCAATTTTTGCTGTTGCAACCATGGCGATTGGTGTGCCGACTGGTATTAAAATCTTTAACTGGCTGTTTACAATGTGGGGTGGAAGTGTTAAATTCACAACTCCGATGCACTATGCGTTTGCATTTATTCCGTCTTTCGTAATTGGCGGGGTTACCGGTGTTATGTTGGCATCTGCAGCAGCAGACTATCAGTATCATGATACCTATTTCGTGGTTGCACATTTCCATTATGTAATAGTCGGCGGTGTTGTATTCGCCCTATTGTGCGGAACACATCTTTATTGGCCTAAGATGTTTGGCACGATGTTAAATGAGACTCTTGGAAAAATTACGTTTTGGTTATTTTTCATTGGCTTCCATTTAACTTTCTTTATTCAGCATTTCTTGGGATTATGGGGAATGCCGCGCCGCGTCTTTACCTATCTGCCTGGGCAGGGGCTAAATAACGGAAACTTGATCAGTTCGATTGGTGCTGCCTTTATGGCAGTTGCAGTCCTAATCCTTTTACTGAATGTCATTATCACATCTGTAAAAAACGAGAAGGTTGGCAATGATCCATGGGGCGATGGACGTACGCTTGAATGGTCGGTTTCTTCACCGCCACCGTTTTACAACTTTAAACAGCTCCCTCTTGTCCGCGGTTTGGATGCCTACTGGCTGGAAAAGATGGAAGGAAAAACAGGGATGACCCCTGCTGAACCGCTTGGGGATATTCATATGCCAAATTCATCAATCCTGCCGTTTATTATGGCATTCGGCTTATTTATCGCCGCATTCGGTGTTATGTACCATGTAAATGATAAACCTTGGGCATTGCCGGTGATGATTATTGGATTACTTATTACCTTGGGCTCAATGCTCATCCGTTCGGTTAAGGATGATCACGGTTTCCATATTCATAAAGAAGATTTAATTGACAACAATAACAAGGGGGTTAAGGCATAATGCAAGCAGAAGAAAAATTTACGTATGAAACATGGCCTGCAGAGCCGGAAAGATCAACCCTTGAATCGAAAAATAAATTTTTAGGATTTTGGTTATTCTTAGGGGGAGAGACGGTTCTGTTCGCCTCTCTCTTTGCAACTTATATTGCATTAAAAGATAAAGTTCCAAATCCAAGTATGCCCCATGCCAAAGATTTATTTGAGCTTCCACTAACATTTGTTGCAACCATACTGTTGTTAACCAGCTCTTTGACAAGTGTTTATGCGATATACCATATGAAAAACTTTGCTTTTAAGAAAATGATGCTGTGGTTTGGAATCACTGCCTTATTAGGAGCAGGATTTTTAGCATCAGAGATCTATGAGTTTACGAAATATGTGCATGAACATCATACATTTACCAGCAGCGCTTTTGGTTCAGCATTCTATACCTTGGTTGGTTTTCACGGAGGGCACGTTGCATTTGGTTTATTGTGGTGTCTGACTTTAATGATTCGCAATGCCAAGCGGGGTTTAAACCTTTACAATGCGCCAAAATTTTATGTGTTTAGTTTATATTGGCATTTCATTGACGTTGTTTGGGTGTTCATCTTTACGGTAGTTTATTTAATGGGAATGGTGGGATAAACGATGGCAAATCAACAATTGAATTCTGGTAACCAAAGAGTTGACATTGAATACCGCCGCCGGAAAAGCGCGGAAGAAATGCGCTATCAGATTGTTTCTTTCGCATTGATGATTTTCCTTACTTTAATTGCTTTTGCTGCTGTGGCGATCAAATTTAACCCGTGGTATACTGCACCATTTATTATTTTATTGGCTGTCGTACAAGTTATTTTCCAAGTTTACTATTTCATGCATATGAGTCATAAAGGGCATGAAGCCCCATCATTATTTTTGTATTCCGGACTTTTGGTCGGACTGCTCACAATTCTTACTTTTTCGACGATTGTTTGGTGGTAGAGCCGTCAGAATGCAGAAAATCGGCTATTAGCCGATTTTCTTTTTTAAAGATACTATTAATTTATATAGGCTCCTTCTATAAAAATGGAGGTGAACCCTAGTGCTTTCTTTAGATATTTTCGGGTTTGAAGCACTTTGGAGTCCATATTTTTTAGGCACTTTGATTTTGCTTACGGCTGCTTTTTTCCTTCTTACTACGAAGTACAGATTCCTTTTTGAAGGAAACGAACCGCTGACAACACAACAGGGTATTGTTTTTATCCTAAGTATGGCTATTTTATATGTTATAAAAGGATCGCCATTGGATCTTATGGCTAACTTGATGTTTTATGTTCATATGATTCAAATGGCTGTATTAGTGTTAGTCGTTCCGCCTCTTTTTATCATGAGTGTGCCTGCCTGGTTATGGAGGAAAATTCTCTGCCTTCCTGTCATTCGTTTTCTTTTTAAGTTGTTCACTAAGCCGCTCATCGCATTAATTGTTTTTAATGTCATATTTTCATTCTATCATGTACCGATGATTTTTGATCAGGTGATGCAAAATATCTGGCTACATGGAGGCTATTCCATCTTATTATTTGTTTCGGCTGTTTTTATGTGGTGGCCATTAATGAACCAGCTGTCAGATTACCAAACTTTAAACGGGCTTAAAAAACTTGCTTATATCTTTGGAGCTGGCATTTTATTAACACCAGCTTGTGCACTGATCATTTTTTCTGATACACCTCTTTATGCTGTTTACTCCGATCCACATGTCTGGGGGAAAATGATGAGTTTATGTGTAGGTACGCAAAATTTCAATAATTTACATTTAAGTGGTCCTGAACTGTTTAGTTCAATGTCTGTGCTTCATGATCAGCAGCTTGGAGGTGTATTGATGAAGGTGATTCAGGAACTGATCTTCGGTATTATGCTTGGCCGTGTATTCTTCGATTGGTACAAAAAGGATCAGGCTGAATCTGAAAGAGAAATGAAGCAGCCATTAAACCCTTCACTGATTAAATAATCTCCCATCAAATTGGGGGATTTTTTATTTGATTATCATTCATCGTTACACTACTATTATTAATAGAATAAATGCAAAGAGAGGACTCATGAATGGTTTCATTACCGATATTACCGACAATCAGCACTTCCTTTATTATTTTAAGCGCGATTACAATGGCAATTGGCTGGAGACAAATCAAACAAAAGAAGCGGGAAGCCCATAAAAAAACGATGACTTTGGCGGGGATTTTTGCGCTTGCGTTCTTTATTATTTATGAAACAAGGACTGTTTTTATTGGAAATACCTCATTTGGAGGACCGGAAAATATCAAGATTTATTACACCATATTTTTAATTTTCCACATTACTTTAGCGACTTTGGGGGCTATTTTGGGAGCCATTTCATTATATACAGGATATAAAAATAAACTCGCCTTTCATCGCAGACTGGGGCCGATTACATGCATTGTTTGGTTTTTTACTGCCATAACAGGTGTTGCGGTTTACCTGTTACTATACGTTTTTTATCGAGGTGGACAAACTACATCGATGATCAAAGCAATTTTAGGTTTTTAACAAAAAAAGCGGAAGCTAGAGGGGGCTTCCGCTTTTTATGCAAATTTGCTAATCTCATTTGTAACATCTTCGATAATTTTCTTGCAATGATTTACAAGTGATGTTGGAAAGTATTCGTCTTCGCCATATTCAACACCATGCGGGTAGTAATGTTTGCCTAACAATGGTGTCATAAGTTGAATCGTGGCTTTAAACGTATCTACATCACCTTCCACAGCGTAACCTTGAATTCGGAGGTAATAGACACCTTCTCTTATTTCGAATTTGCGGTCATATGTAACACGTTCATAATCCCATTGGCCTGCACGAATTAAACCATGGTCTTCCATGACCTCATCCAAGCGATTTAGGTCTGCTTGAAACTTTTCAATTCCCGTATTTTCGAATTTCACTCTAAATCCCTCCTATACAGCGCCACTGCTATATTTAGTTTTTCTTGAGAAATAAATATACTTAATTTAATAATAGATGAAAATGGCATTACTTGCAATGAATTCCTTCTGTGAATAATTGAAACTTAGATGGATAACCTACAAATGGCTAGTAAATTATATAGGAATGGGGTGTTTTCGTGGAAAAAATACGTGATATTATGACCGATGAAGTGGAATGTTGTACTTTATTAGATAATGTTTATGAAGTAGCTGTAAAAATGAAAGAATTAAATGTTGGCGCCATTCCAATCGTCGATAATGAAAAACTTGTTGGAATGATTACTGACCGTGATATTGTCATTCGAGGGATCGCTGAAAAACATCCTCCTTCCTCTAAAGTTGAGGATATTATGAGTCATGACCTTGTTACCATTTCTCCTGACGCAACAAGCAAGGAAGCGGTTCAGTTGATGGCTGAACACCAGATTCGCCGCCTACCTGTTGTGGAAAATGACAAACTCGTTGGGATTGTTTCCCTTGGCGATTTTGCTATTCGTGAATTAACAGATCATCAGGCAAAGGAAGCTTTAACTCAAATTTCTGAACAAAATTATAATGGGGTACAGCATTAATGAACGAAAGCAGGTGCAAATTGTACCTGCTCTTTTCTTTTGTTTTCCTTCCCTTCGTCCTCTGAATGAGACTTATTTGCTAATATGATTACGATACAACATATAGATGATATAATATGTTTATCAGGACATAAAATGATAGAAAAGCAAATAGAGAGGATGAACCGTCTCTGCAAACACTATGGAGAATTTTAATACTTTTCACCGTTGTAATTATCATCGGTTTTTATGCAAATATAAGTGAGAATACAAAGGATAATGATTTAATTAAGGAAAGTCACTCTTCAGAAAAGAAACCAATATGGTCAAAAAACCTTGACAATAAACCCAGTAATAAAACGGCCTCTGAAAAGCCAAATGAAGGACTGGCATTGTTGATTGGACAAAGTGTGTCTGAACTTGAAAAAGAATTTGGAGAACCAGAGCGGATTGATGAGTCTCTTTACGGATATCAATGGTATATCTATAACCAAGATTATAAGCACTACATGCAAGTTGGTGTTGAAAACAATCAAGTTGTCACAATATTTGCCCTCGGTGATAGTTTGGACATTGCTCCATTTGAAATCGGCCAGCCGGTGGAGGAAATTTTTAATACACAATATATTGATACTAATATAAATATTGAATTAAACGGTAATTCCTATCGCTTTGAACTAAACGACACAGACCTAAACTTGCGTCCTATTGTACAATTAGGCAATGTTTATGCCCAATTGTACATTGATAAGTTTACCGGAACCCTCTCAAGTGTTCGATTTTTAAATGCAGAAACATTAGTAAAATTACGTCCATATGAACTTGTATATAGTGGAGACTTGATTGAGCCACCGCCCCCGACAAACAAAGAATGGAAATTATTTGAACAAGGATCGGAACAGGAGATTTTAGATATTACGAACGTTTTTAGAATTAAGAATAATTTAAAGCCATTAACCTGGGATGAACCAACCTCCAAAGTTGCCTACGAACATAGCAAGGACATGGCGGAGAGCCATGACTTTTCTCATACATCCAAAAGATTTGGCAATCTGACGGATCGTTTAAGCAAAGCAAAGATCACTTATCAGGCAGCCGGTGAAAATATAGCGGCAAATTACACAGATGGTCCTGCAGCAGTAGAAGGTTGGCTAAACAGCAAAGCCCATAGAGACGCAATGCTGAATAAAGAGTTTACCGATCTTGGTGTAGGGGTGTATAAGAAATACTATACTCAAAATTTTATAGAAAAATCGGAACAGTGAAGAAAGGTGATGTCTCACCTTCTTCACGATTCTTGCACTGGAATTATAAAAAATGTCGCTGTTGCATGAGCGATTTTCTTCCCGTCACTGCGGTATGCTTCACCCGAGACGACAACTGTTTTTGAGCCTTTATGAATAATTTCTGCTCGACAGCGAATGGAATCACCAATTCCAGGTGCAATGTAATGAATATTTAACTGATTCGTGACAGCACTCGAACCTAACGGAAGATGATCATAGACTGCTGACCCCATGACTGAATCCAAAAGTGTCGCAGTAATTCCTCCGTGAATGATATTTAAATTATTATTTAGTACCGGGTGCAACGGAATCGTGATCTCGTAAGAATTGTTCTCTATTTTTCTCTCCATGTGAAGCAGTGAACCGATAAAGGTATCTCGTTTTTGTTTAATTTTTTCTTGAACTCCTTCCAAAAGATAGGCAAGGGCATTTAAATCATTTTCCGAACCATTTTCCATACATTCTTCTAAAAGCTGTCTTAACTTTTCTTTCATATAATTTACCTCTTTCATCTCTCCTTCTTTAGACATCTTACCACTATATTTATGTTTTTAAAATATTTTCACAAGACTCAGTCAATCACATTTCTTTGTTCATTTCATATTGTATTATTGGATGAAAATGGGCGGAGGTGAAAAGCATGGCGCAAAAAAAATTGCACCCATCCGTACAAAAATTTAAAGAATTTGTAAAAAATAATCCGAAATTGATCCAAGAGGTTAGAAAAGGAAATGCAACTTGGCAAGAATTATATGAGGACTGGTATTTATTAGGGGAAAATGATAAACGGTGGGAAACAATTGGAGCGGAAACCGAGCCGGCCCCCTCAAAAAACACCGAGTCCAAAGGAGATTTGATGTCGAATATTATGGGAGTTTTTAAAAAGATGGATCAAAATCAGATTCAATCCCATCTCAATAATTTAAGCCAGGCAATCGGAGCGATCCAAGGGCTGCTTTCTCAATTTCAAGGAACTAATGGAACAAATAGCGCGGCAAAGCCTCCAGCAGGACCGCAGCATCCGTTTACCTTTCGTAAGGATTAACAATAAGGAGAGTTATAAATGAGGAAAGACGTTTTAGAATATATTGGACGTCAAAGAGATTTAAAGCAATTTATTCGGGAACAGCCGCAGTGGTATCGAAAACTTTCAAGAAACCCATTTGATTTGCAAGCATTAGAAATTGCCTCGCTGCATTATTATAAAAAAACAATTCCCCATCAAGTAGAAAAGTTTTCAAATGGCGTTCAAATGGCTTCCATGATGTATTCAATGTTCCAGGCAATGAAAACACAATAAGAAGGGCGTAATCCGTTGGATACCCCTTTTTATTATATTTTTGTAAGTCTAAAAAATGAAAAGAACGCGAAAAATACATACGGGGTGAGAAAACCTACTGAATATCCTGAAATAGAAGGGTAAACTTCACTTTCTTTCTTCTTTCATGTTAAAATGACAGTGGAGGTGGGCAAATGCTTGCTACGCTTGAAAGAATTGAGTTATTAGAATATGCTGAAAATCTTGCCAGAATGGTGCTCGAATCTGACATAGCTGAACAATATAGTGTCAGTTTAAATAAAATGAAGAATAATAAAATAGCACAACAGAAGATTAACCGCTTTGTCCGCTTAAAGGAACTTTATGAAGAAGTGCAAAGGTTTGGAAAATATCACCCTGATTATAAAAAAGTCATGAAACAGGTACGTGAGTCCAAAAGAGAAATGGATTTGGACCCATTAGTGGCTGAATTCAAATTGGCCGAAAATGATTTACAGAGCCTGTTGGATGAAATCAGCATGCTAATTGGCGGAGCAGTTTCTAAAAATATTAAAGTACCTACGGGAAATCCGTTTTTTGATACAGGTCATGGGAGCAGTTGCGGTGGAGGATGCGGAGGATGTGGATAAAATCAGTCCTTTACAGGCTGATTTTTAATTGTTAAGCGTTCTACAAATTACACTGAGTGTGGATAAGTTTGACGAAGTTATCTTAATCCGGCTCCAGCGCCTAGCCCC
>NZ_BCUZ01000056.1 GCF_001591485.1 Neobacillus fumarioli NBRC 102428
CATAGTAATGCTGTTTTTGGCAGTTTGTTTTTTGAATATAAAAAAACTGAAAATATGCAAAAAGTAGTAAAAACTTGCATATCTTCAGCTTATTTTTAATTGGAATATTAATCAAAAGTTCCTCGTTACTTTAATAAGCTTTAGTTTTTTTGTATTTTTCAAAAAGGTACTGAAATCCATATAAGAAAAAAGCTTTGTAAAAGAAGTATAGGAAGAATTGACATGCATTTAGTCGAACTAATTTAAATAATTTTATCTTTGGAAATAAACTTCTAGCTAGAAATGTAAAAAATAATTGAAAAAAAGCATTTAGCATAATAAACTTTTTGAAATTTCCGTATGTCCATTTTAATGTCCATAAAGCCACCGCTAACATTGGACCAATTAAAAAAGGAAATTCATTATAAAAAAAGGAATTTGGTTTATTATAAAAAAACCACCATCTCCGTTTTTTTCCAATCGGAACGTCAATACAATTTATTAAAAACACAAAGATAAAGGCTGGAAAAAATCTCTTTACTGTTCGCCATTCCAAAAAGGAGAATGTCACCCATGAGAATAATACCATTGAAATATTAAATAACCACTTATTTTTCATTGACATATTAATCCCTCCTATCTAAAAGGAATCATTTAAACATATTATATCTCCATCGCTTTTTAATTATCCTGCCTCGTTAATACAATAAGCATTGATTGAAAATTGTGTATAAATATAGGCGTTTTATACAATTTTGCTTTTAGTATTGATTCAAAATGATTAATAAACATACTACCAAAACCTACATCATTTAATTGCTAGAAACAAGTAATTTCCTGTTCGTTTTACGTTTAATAGGTATAAAAAAATCCACCTTTCTTTTAAGGAAATAGCGGATTTAATTCACCAGTATTCATTAAAAAAACACCGGACTTCATGTAATTTCCAGAGAAAGTACAGGTGTATGTTTTGAAGAAAATCACGGTTTTTTAACTGCCCAAAAACCTGCTGAACCCTTGATAATACTGTATTCTTATGGCGGGACCGCCTGGGAATCGAACCCAGCAGACCACACACGGTGGTCTCAAGCAGTTTTGAAGACTGTGGGGGACACCAGTACCCCTTTCAGCCCCGTAAACAAAATCGGAACATGAAACCATTATTTTTAATTATATTACAATCGAATATTGCAACAATCAATAGTGCAAACTTAAGTGTTAATATTCCGATAATTGCCACCTAATTTAACTGCAGTCTTCTTTTACAAGACTATAATCTTCGGCATCCTTCCATTTTTGCAAAAAACAGACTATAATAAAATATGAAATAATTGGTTTTGTGGGTGAAGCTATATGCTGCATGGTTGGTTTATGTGGTTTATTTTATTATGGACTGTGTTTCTCCTTGCCTCATTTGGGATTGGCGGTTATTTTATGTTCCGCAAGTTTTTGAAGAGAATGCCGAAGGAAGACGGCAAGTCTATTATGGATTGGGAAGAGTATTATGTGAAGGGATCACGGCATTTATGGGGACCTGAGGAAAAAGCGTTGCTTGAGGATTTAGTTAGTCCCGTTCCCGAGTTATTCCGGGATGTGGCCCGACATAAGATAGCCGGGAAAATCGGAGAGTTGGCATTGAAGGAAAATGCGCCTAAAATTACGGAAGACTTAGTGATTCGCGGCTATATTCAGGCAACCCCGAAACGCGACCATAAATTTTTACGGAAAAAGCTGTTTGAAAATAAAATAGACGTTGCTCCATATGAACACTTATTCTAAACCGTCCAGATGAGGGGCGGTTTTTTCTTATAATTAAGAACACTGATCCGCTTTGAATCAGTGTTCTTTTTCCTATGCTCCGTGAAGCTGTTTATATAGCTTTTTATAGTCAATAAACATGGCAATACGCCATGGCAGTATCATGAAATAGGCTAAAAGGAAGAACATGCCGGCTAATTGAGTATATGGCATCGCAGAACTCATAACAGATTTCAAAATGACCCTAATAAACAATAATCCGACTAGTATCACGATAAACCACTTTGACCGCTTCAAATAAATATCTTGATCACGAATTTCAAACTTTGACGTTTTGATAAGAAAAATCGAAAAAAACATTCCTATTACGATTGCTTCAATAATTTCCGGAAATGTTAATCGGAACTGCGGATCAATATACATCAGCGCCCCAGTTGACATAAAAATAGGCGGTAATACAATTTTTTTCACGTTTGTCGGTTTGGCTGATGCCTTAATGCGGACAACCATAACCAGAGCAGCCATTGCTACTGCACCGACAGAAGAAATAGCAACCATATTCATTGTGGCATTCATTCCTTATCAGTTAATTTTCCTTATCCATTATATATCAAATACCTCAATTCTAAAAAATATTTACACTTTCATTCTTATTTTTTCTTACCAAAAATGATGAAATCAAAGCTATTCATCCAGAATAAGGAAAATTCTGGTGTCAAAATCCGGAAAAACCTCCAAATATCCCTTGAAATAGATTAATGATTTTCGTCATCCAATCAAAAAACAAGATAATCCCCATCACCATCATGATATAGCCGCCAATTTTCATAATAGTGCCGCTATGTTTTTTCATCCATTTCAACCGACCAATGAAGAACGATAAAATGAAAAATGGAATTGCAAAACCAAGTGAATAGGCAATCATATAGACTACACCTGAACTTGGATTAGTTGCTGCCAGCGAGATCACGATTGAAAGAATGGGTCCCGTACAAGGGGTCCATCCTGCGGCAAACGCCATACCGATTAAGACGGAACCTACAAAACCAGAAGGGCGGTTTTTAAATTCAATACGCCTGTCCCTCATCATAAACTCCGGCTTCAAAACCCCGACGATCATTAAGCCAAAGAAAATGATAACAATTCCGCCGATCTGCCGAATTAAGTCTTTATATTCCCTGAAAAAGCTGCCGATAAGCGTGGTTCCAAAACCAATGGCGATAAAAATAACGGAAAATCCTAATAGAAAAAATAATGTATGAAGCAGGCTGCGTTTTTGCAGCATCGCGTTTTCACTTTGCAATTCACCGATAGACATTCCGGTAATGTACGATAAAAAGGCAGGATACAGTGGCAAACAGCATGGGGAAATAAAACTCATAAATCCCGCACCCAATGCCAAAAATAAATTGATATCGTGCATATGAACACTCCCAATAAAGTCGATCCCTTTCCATTTTAACAGAACTGATCCTTTAAAATAATCATTATGCAAAAATTTCTTCTTTATCCAAAATATTTTCCATCCTAAGGATAATCTCCTGCATATTTCTTTGAAATAATTTACAATATCGGGTATACTAGAACAACAATGCATTTTAATAGTTTTTCTAATCTTCTTTTAATCAAAAGTATAGGAGTTTCTCCGGAAAGGAAATCGGCCGTGATCAAAGACGATTTAATATCACTAATTGAAAAGAAACGAGTCGAATTAATACAAGTCGCTGCTCGCTACGGCTTGACCTCCTCCGCTGCAATTCGCTATAGTCAAGAGCTTGACAAATTATTAAATGAATATAATAAAATAAATAATAAAAAACTCGCAGACTGCCTAACCTCTTAAGTACTTATATTTAGGAAGAAAGCATGTCTAAAAAATGCTTTCTTCCTAGCAAAAATCCCTGCACAAGGTTTATGAGACTTCCATTACTTTTCCATTTTGTAACAAGTACATTTTATGATAGAGTCCCTTAAGTGCCAACAGCTCTTGATGGGTTCCCTGTTCGACAATTTCCCCTTGATGCAGCACGAGAATTAAATCGGCATCCTGGATTGTAGATAACCGGTGAGCAATGGCAATTGTTGTTCTCCCTTGTCGCATCTTGGCAAGGGCTTTTTGAATGGCTTCTTCCGTTTCGGTATCAATATTGGCGGTTGCCTCATCCAGCACCAAAATTTTGGGATTAGCCGCCATCGTTCTGGCAAAAGCAATCAATTGCCGCTGTCCGCTGGAGAAAGCACCCCCACGCTCTACTACCTTATGATCAAAACCATCCTCAAGCTGCTCAATAAAGTGATGAGCTTGAACAAAGCGGGCTGCTTCTTCGACTTGTTCATCCCGTATCGCTTTGTTATGGAGGCGGATATTATCTTTAATCGTTCCATAAAACAAGAATGGATCCTGTAACACAAGCCCCATCTTCTCCCGAAGCTCTTGCTTTGAAAAATTGCGTATCGATTCCCCGTCAATCAGAATGTCGCCCCGGTTATATTCATAAAACCGCATCAATAGATTAATGATCGAACTCTTCCCGCTCCCGGTATGGCCGACAAGGGCAACTGTTTCACCCGGATTTGCTGTAAAAGAGATATTTTTTAACACATCGCGGTTTCCGTCATAAGAAAAGCTTACATTTTTAAATTCAATCCGACCTTTGGAAATAGTCAGCCCAGTTCCACTCTTTTGTGCCGGAGCCAATGCTTTCTCATCCAACAATCTAAAAACCCGTACTCCCGCGACAATTGCCTGCTGAAATAATGGAAGCCGCTGCATCATTTGATTGACTGGCTCAAAGAACCAATCTAAATAATTAACGAATACGTAGATTACACCAATTTCTATTTTTTGCTGGAAGGAAGTTAGCCCAAAATAGTTTAAAACAATGATCAAAGCAATGGTGTATATAAGGTTAATTGCCGGACGAAGCAGCAATCCGTCGATTTTGATTTTTTTCATGCCCGCACGGTAATGCAGTTCATTAATGCGGCCGAATTCCTGGCGTAGCCGTTGCTCTTGGCGGAATACTTGAATAATAGACATTCCCTGAAGCGACTCGGCAAGCTTTGCATTTAATTGACTTAACCGCTCCCGCATATCAAGATAAAAACGAGAACTTAGCTTTCGATATAAAACCATCACGAAGATTAAAAACGGGATGATGATCACACAAAATAATGCTAATCTTATATCCAGGATAAACATAGCAATAAATATTCCGATCAGCAAACATCCGCTTTGAATGAACGTGGAAATGACGGTCACAAACATATCTTTGATGGCTTCGGTATCATTTGTAACCCGTGATACAATGCTTCCCGTCGGTGTTTGATCGAAATACTTTAAGCCAAGTGCCTGAACCTTGGCAAAAACATCAATTCGCAGTTGCTGTACAATATATAAAGCGATCTCTTGGAATTTCACCAATTGCAAGTATAAGAGGAAGGCGTTAACGACTTGAATTCCCATATAAACGGAACCTAGTATGAAAAGAGGTGTAAACAGTAGTTTACGGGGTGTTAGGTAATCGTCTATAAAAATTTTGACCAAAATCGGCGACACAATCTCCCCTAAGGTTGTCAGCAGTAACAAGACAAATGCAAAACTAATTATTTTTTTATAAGGTTTTGTATAGGAAAGCAAGCGGAATAAAATCTTCCTTTGCTCCCGTCCTGTCAGTTCTATTTTTCCCTCCATTTTAATACCCTCCATGCCCGACTAGTTCTTCCAACCGCTGGCGTTCATACATTGCTTTGTACCACCCTCCCGTCTGCATTAATTCCTCATGTGTACCCCTTTCCATAATTTCGCCATGATCAAGTACGAGAATGAGATGAGCATGTTGTATGGCACTCAGGCGGTGTGACGTAATGATGTTTGTTTTACCTTCACGATTTCTTTTGAGAGATGAAAGAATTGCCTCCTCTGTCTTGGCATCAACAGCCGAAATCCAAAAACACTTTCATTCAAACCGCCCCCCCAAAAAAAGCAACAACTGTTTAGCTTATCGAAGTATTATTTTATCAAATATTTACAAATTAATAAAGATTAAGAATTCATATAAAAAAGCACCCATTATTTCATAACCATGAGTGCTTAATAGAAAACTATTTTATTCGATTGCTGTTTCGTAAGTTCGATAAGGCGAATGGTTGATGTTCAGTTTCATAAGGATTTTCTTCTATTTCGAATCCTAGATCTTCGATTAATTGAAAATCTTCTTTTGCCGCTTGGCCATTCGTTGTTAGATAATCTCCTACAAAAATAGAATTCGCTATAAATAATCCCAAATTCTGCAGGGAGCGCAAGTTATATTCACGCCCTCCGGAGATTCGGATTTCCTTTGTGGGATTAACATACCGGAACAAGGACAAAATCTTTAAACAGCGAATGGGCGTTAACTCATCCATGTTTTCAAGCTTTGTTCCCTTAATAGGATGGAGGAAGTTAACCGGGATAGAATCAACATCCAACTCCTTAAGCGCAAAAGCCATATCCACTATATCATCATCTGTTTCCCCCATTCCGCAAATCACTCCAGAACAAGGAGAAATCCCTACCTTTTTCACGTTTTCAATGGTGTTGACCCTATCTTCATAATGATGAGTAGTCGTAATATTTGCATGGTGATTTGCACTCGTATTAATGTTGTGATTAAAACGATCTACACCTGCTTCTTTCAGCTTATATGCCTGTTCTTCTGTTACCAGTCCCATGCAAGCGCAGATTTTAAATTGCTCTACTTCACGTTTAATTTCCTGTACCGCCGAAATCACAGTATCCACTTCATGATTGGTTGGTCTACGCCCACTCATCACAATGCAATATGTACCAATTTTATTTTTTTTCGCTTCTTTCGCTCCCTCAACAATGGTTTGTTTACTAATTAACGGGTAACGGTCGATTTCTGTCTTTGCCTTCATTGATTGACCACAGTATCCGCAATCCTCCGGGCAAAGACCGCTTTTGGCATTAATAATCAAATTTAACTTGACTTTTTTTCCATAAAAATGGCGACGAATCTCATAAGCTCCATGGACCAACGCCAAAACATCATCATCACCAATTGATAAAATCTCCTTTGCTTCTTCTCTCCCCAGTGAATAACCTTCTATAACTTTCCTTGCCAGTTTAGACCAATCCATTTGATCACCTCATCTTGAATTGTTAACCTAATTTCAAATATAGTTTACAAATAAAATTATAAGGTAAGCAAACTGCTAATCAAGTATTTTATTTTTTGAAGGACTTGCTTTAGAAATTTTTATATGTAAACCTGTTATATAAAAAGTTGACATTTTTTATTTTATAATTTTACAATCATACATATAAAAAATAAAAAAAGTGGGGATGAACATGAAAGTTGTCGAAATTACATACGTAGCATTACTTGCTGCATTTATGGGGGTATTGGGTATGGTTCCTCCTATTATGCTGTCATTTACACCTGTTCCAATCACTATACAAACTTTGGGTGTATTGCTAGCCGGTGGTGTATTAGGTCCGCGGTTAGGGGCATTAAGTATGACTATCTTTCTATTAGTTGTGGCTGCCGGTGCTCCTTTACTATCAGGAGGAAGAGGCGGATTAGCGGTATTTATCGGCCCTAGTGCCGGCTACCTTTTTGCCTTTCCGTTAACCGCTTTTTGCGTTGGGTATCTGATCAGGCGCTTTTCCCAATTTAAATTGCGAAATATCTTGTTTATAAATTTAACTGTTGGGATTTTCCTGCTTTACTTAATCGGAATCCCTGTACAAGCATATGTAATGGCTATTCCAATTGAAAAAGCCATCCTAACAAGTACAGCTTATCTTCCTGGGGATATATTGAAAGCAATCATTGCTTCCTATATAGTATATAGGATGCTCCAATCCCCCGTTATCAAACGCAATCTTCATCAAAATGTTGAGACACTTTAATGTGTCTCTCTTTTTTGTAATGCAGATTCATCATTCACTTAATTGTTGGCAGGGAAATGAAGAAAGTCTGCCGCTCTAATCAAGCAAGAGGTGATTCACTTTGGCATCCATAACAGAAACATACATAAAACACGCTCAATCTGCCCCTGAGAAAATAGCTCTACAAACAAACGATCAACAAATAAATTATTACGATTGGTATAAAATGATTTGCAAAACAGCGAACTGGCTGGACTCTTTGGGGTTTGACCAACATACCGTAGGAATTCTACTTCCAAATGGAATTCATCTCCTGCAGCTTTTTGCAGGTGCGGCAAAAGCGGGATGGGTTACCGTTCTCTATGATTTGAAATGGACAGAAACAGAACTTGATAAACGATTGATATTGTCTAAGCCTACCATTCTGATCACATCCAAGGCGTTGTTCCCAAAAATTCGTCATCTTTCGACAAACATTCTTATCTGGGAGGAAATCATTGATGAAATCGAAAAAGCTTCCTCCATACGGAATGATGAAGTGAATGGAGAAACCCCGTTTTATATGGGGTTTACATCGGGAACAACTGGAAACCCAAAATCCTTCATTCGCACCCATGATTCATGGGCAGCAAGCTTCGAGCGCAGCCGTATTGATTTTCAGCTGGATAAAAACGATCACGTGATCATCCCCGGCGCACTTATTCACTCCCATTTCTTATATGGTGCCATTAGTACTTTATTCTTAGGCGGGACCGTCTATCTTATAGAGAAGTTCTCTCCAAAAATGACCTTATCCTTAATGGCATCACAACCTATTACAACGGTTTATGTCGTGCCGACAATGATGACTGCCTTTTTAGAATACGGGCGGCAAATGGATAAAAACATGAAAATTATTTCTTCTGGTGCTAAGTGGGAGGAGAATGCTAAACAACAGATTAAGCAAGTTTTTCAGAATATTTCTATATATGAGTTCTATGGGGCTAGTGAGCTAAGTTTTGTTACTGTTTTAACCGATAAAGAGAATGATCGAAAACCCGGCTCGGTCGGCAGGCCATGTCATAATGTTGAAATCCAAATCCGCCGTTCAAACATGGAACCAGCGAAGCCCTATGAACTTGGAAAAATCTATGTAAAAAGCAATATGCTCTTCTTAGGTTACCTTGAACCAGATGAATTTGGTGATCAGTGTCGCATCCGATCTATTCATGATGAGAACGGATGGGTTACAGTCAATGATATGGGGTATATGGACGAAGAGGGCTATCTCTATATCTCCGGTCGTAAAAATAATATGATTTTATATGGCGGTATTAATATATTTCCGGGAGAAATTGAAGCAGTCATAAGCCAACATCCCGCTGTTGATGAAGTGGCGGTTATTGGTCTCGCTGATTCGTATTGGGGTCAAATCGTCGCTGCTGTTTTGAAAGGTTCGACTACCATACCAGTTTTAAAAAAGTTTTGCAGACAACATTTGTCTTCCCATAAGATTCCGAGAAAATGGTTTTTTATTGATGAAATGCCGTATACAACCAGCGGAAAAATTGCCCGTCAGCAATTAAAGGAAGACATTGAAAGTAAGATGATGAGCCATTAAAAGAGCAGTTATTGTCCGGGCAAAACGAACACCAATTGGAAAAAGAAACGGAATCTTAAAACACTTTCAGGCACATGAATTGGCGGCCCCGGTTTTGAGCCAGCTGGCTGAAGGAATCGAAGGAATAGTGGAAGATGTGATTTTAGGAAATGTTACCGGCCCGGGCGGTAACCTCGGAAGGTTATCCGCCTTAGAGGCGGGATTGCCGCTCTCCGTGCCTGGATTGATGGTGGATCGGCAATGTAGCGCTGGTTTGGAGGCTATCCGCTTAGCCTGTTATTTAATCCAGGGTGGTGCCGGTGCATGCTATATTGCAGGCGGGGTCGAGAGTTCAAGTACTTCTCCTTTTCTGAAACGGGCCCGATTTTCCCCTGACAGAATTGGTGATCCTGAAATGCTCGAAGCGGCCGAAAATGTTGCCCAAAAGTACAATATCTCTAAGGAGCGCCAGGATCACTATACACTACTAAGTCATAAACGGAGCTGGGAGACATTTGAAAATGGATACTTTACCGAAGAAATCGTTGCTATTGATCAATGGATGAAAGATGAAGCTTTTTTTAAAAAACGAAATATGCAAGCATTGCTTAGTCGATCTAAACCGTTCACTGTTAACGATCATGGCACCGTAACTGCAGCTAATAGCTGCGGAATAAATGATGGAGCTGCTGCTGTAGTAGTGATGGAAGAAAATACAGCTCTTTCACTTGGATTTAAGCCGGTTCTTCGCTTTGTCGACAGTCAAGTGGCCGGTATACATCCTTGTTATCCTGGAGCGGCGCCGATCCCTGCCATCAGAAATTTATTAGAGAAGAACCAACTTTCGGTTGAGAAAATTGACCTATTTGAAATTAATGAAGCCTTTGCCTGTAAAATTATTGCTTGTGCTCAAGAACTCAACATCCCTTATGAAAGATTGAATATAAGAGGCGGCGCATTAACATTAGGGCATCCATACGGTGCATCTGGCTCTATTTTGGTGACAAGGTTGTTTCATGAGGTACAAAAGCAGAAGGAAATAAAGTATGTAATAGCTGCAATTGGCAGTGGAGGCGGAATTGGTGTAGCTGTTTTATTTGAGAAAGTTCATTAACTGGCTGATGCCTTTAGGCATAGCCATTTTTTTATATATAAAATCGTTTTTGTAAACAGTTCTTTCAAAAATGCTGGTCATAAGATGACTAATATTTAAGAAATAATTTAATCCCCAATAACACAAAAACCACCTTCCTATAGATTCATTTCAATAGAAAAAGTGGTTTCGGATTATTTTGGAGAGATCAACTAGTTATGAACGATTCCTACCCATTGATAGAGAATATAAATTATTTCCCTGTTTGCTTGTTCATAGCGTTCATCATTTGATTGATTTTCTTCTGCGATGGTTTCATACCCATTTGCATCATCATCATTTTTAACATTTGCTCATTAATTGGCGGATTTTTCTTTAGATAGCTCATCATATATTTACGAGCAATGAAAAATCCTAGTGCTATACCAACGGCTAATGCCAGTATACCGACTAGAACATATAACATTCAATTTCCTCCTTCATGTTGTCTACCATACATCAGTTTACTAAATAAAACAAAATTAGACAATATCTCATTTTATTTAAACGTATTTTCTTTCTTTAATCGGTTTCAACCAACCGCAACGCTTATGTTCGAGGTCAATTGCCAAGAAGGATGCCTCGCTTTTACGGAGCACTTCAAAAAAGGCTGTTTCGGCATCATAGCTGCCATGTGCTTCGACTGTAATCATTTCTTGAAAAATATTTAATTTAGCCGTACTTAGTTTTCCGTTTAATTCAATTACATATGCACCATGATCAGCTTTAAATCCTTTTGTTTTCCCGAGCTGCTGCTGAATAAGCTTGTGAATTTTCAATACTTCTAGCTTTTTCGTTATATAGGTAATTTGCTTATCAATTATAAATTTAAGTTCACCTTTTGCATCCTCATGCTCTTTGAATAATTTGTAAAACAAACGCTCTCGTCCGAAGAAATGGGCGGCAAATTCATCTTCTATTAAATAAAGTTGATACTTCCTCATTTACAGACCTCTCCTTCGCAAACAACCCCTTTTTTCTATTATAGAAAATGGTAAAAGAAACATTTGTCTTATGGCGGCAAAAACTTCCACTAATTTTGTCGATTAGAAGAAAGTTTTTAATTTTGGAAAGGTTCTGTTCTTAAAACAGAAAAAGAGAGAACAGACAACCCGTTCTCCCCGACTGTTTATTTTTGTAATAGGGCTTTTACTCGAGCTACTACATTGTTTACGGAGAATCCGTATTCTTCCATTACTTTTTCTCCTGGAGCGGAAGCACCGAATTTATCGATTGTTAACAATTCACCTTCATCACCGACATATTTATGCCAGCCAAGTGAAGCTCCCATTTCAATGCCAAGGCGTTTTTTCACATTTTTCGGTAACACGGAATCTTTATACTCTTGAGATTGTTGCTCAAAACGATCCCATGATGGCATACTGATGACAGAAACTTGAATACCTTCACTTGCAAGAACTTTTTGTGCTTCAACAGCCAGGCCTACTTCAGAACCGGAAGCAAGCAGCAGGGCAGCTGGTGTTCCATTTTCTGCAGGTGAAATGATATAAGCACCTTTAGAAACACCATCATAAGCATTTTTGTCCGTTCCTTTAATAGTTGGTAAGTTTTGACGAGTTAGAACAAGTGCTGTTGGTTGGTTTGTTGATTCTACCGCAAGCTTCCAAGCAGCAGCCGTTTCATTTCCATCTGCAGGACGAATGACTGAAAGATTAGGCATCGCTCTTAATGCTGCCAAGTGTTCGATTGGTTCGTGTGTCGGACCATCTTCTCCAACTGCAATACTGTCATGGGTAAATACATAGGTAACTGGTAAGCCCATTAATGCTGCTAAACGAATTGCTGGACGGAGATAATCAGAGAACACGAAGAATGTTCCACCAAATACTTTTAATCCTCCATGAAGAGCCATCCCGTTCATAGCTGCTCCCATGGCAAATTCCCGTACACCAAACCAGAAATTGCGCCCTTCATATTCGCCTGGCAAATAATCTTTTGATCCTTTAATCGTCGTTTTATTAGAACCAGCAAGGTCTGCTGAACCGCCAATAAAAGTAGGAAGATTTTTCGCAATGCCATTAAGCACTTCACCAGATGAAGCACGGGATGCGATGCTCTTTCCTTCGCTGTAAACAGGAATATCTTTGTCCCATCCTTCAGGTAATTGATTGGCTAATGCCTGCTCAAGCTGGGCTGCTAATTCAGGATACTGGTTCTTATACTGCGTAAACAGTTCATTCCATTCTTTTTCCTTTTTCTCGCCATTTTCAACAACGAGTTGATGGAAGTTGTCATATACTTCTTGTGGTACATAGAAATCTTTATCGAATACCCATTTGTAAGCTTCTTTCGTGAGCTTTAATTCCTCTGCTCCTAGCGGGGCGCCATGAACACCAGAAGTACCTGCACGGTTTGGAGAACCATAACCGATTATTGTTCTAACCTCAATGATGGTTGGACGTTCAAGGTCATTTCTAGCTTCTTCAAGTGCTTTTGCGATTTCCTCTAGATTATTGCCATCCTCTACACGCAAGTATTGCCAGCCATACGCTTCGAAGCGCCCTTTTACACTTTCGGAGAACGATTTATTTAACTCACCATCTAGGGAGATATCGTTAGAATCATAAAGAACCACTAAACGACCAAGTTTTAAATGACCTGCAAGGGAAGCAGCCTCTGCAGAAACACCTTCCATTAAATCGCCGTCACCACAAATACTGTATGTAAAATGGTTCACAATTTCAAAGTTATCTTTATTATATACACTTGCTAAATGACGTTCTGCCATTGCCATTCCAACAGCCATAGCAATTCCTTGACCAAGCGGCCCAGTTGTTGCTTCTACACCCTCTGTATGACCATATTCAGGGTGGCCTGGTGTTTTACTTCCCCATTGGCGGAACTGCTTTAAATCTTCCATGCTAAGATTATAACCAGATAAATGAAGCATGCTGTAAAGCAATGCAGAGCCATGGCCCGCAGATAGAACAAAACGGTCACGGTTAAACCAATGTGGGTTCTTTGGATTATGATTCATGAATCTGGTCCACAAAGTATAGGTCATTGGAGCCGCTCCCATAGGCATTCCCGGATGACCTGAATTAGCTTTCTCTACTGCATCAATAGCTAGGGTCCGTATCGTGGTTACTGATAGTTGGTCAATATTATTTGTCATCGTCTACATCCTTTCTTAACAACTAGGATTATATGCACATCCTTAATATTAGCTATCTACGGTTCTTAATTCAACAAATTGGTTCCAATATGTGAAAAAAACCGTTCTCATAGAGATATTTTGTTTCACAAAAAAGATATGTATGTAAAAAAGGAATACTCTTTTTTAGGTATTCCCGATCATGCTTCAATGAAGTTTATTTTTCTTTCTTGCTTTTAATTTCTCTGGTGTGACATCATTCCCTATAGGATCAATAAAAGTAGAATTTGTCAATGTTTCTAGCATTTGCGAACGGAAAGCTGCTAAATACTCACTTCTTAATTTGGATTGCTCTTTGGCTTCTGCTGTTGTTAATTTACCAGCCTTTGCTTTTCGCGCCAGCTCATTAATTCTCGCTATTTTATCTTTAGATAGCATCTGGGCACCTTCCTATCAAACTTTGCATTGAAATGAATTATAATAAAAAAGAGAAGTATCGACAAGCAAAAGGCTTATTCTTCTAACGCTTCCATATATTCTTGATACCTTCGATGTACCGTGGCTTTAGAAATATTATATCCGAATCCTTTAAATGTCGCTGCGATCTCCGAAAATGTCAGCCCGTTCTTTCTCAACCTGACAATTTCCCCAATAGGAACTTCAATTTTATCCCTCCCTGAATTCTTTCCCAGGTTTCTTAAATTTTTCTCCGGCTTGTAACCATTTTCGACAGCTCGAATCATTCCGCGCTTAATTTTTACATTATGAAGTTTTCGTTGGTATTCTTCAACCATGGAGACAATTTTTAAAACCATAGAATCTGATTCAGACAGCTGCAGTTCTCCATTATGGGAAATGCTATAAAGCTTGATGCCCTCTTTTATAATACAATGCAAAATAGCAATTTTTGCGTTTCCTCTTCCGATCCTTGTTTCATCTTGAATCAGGACTGCCCCAATCTGTTCTTCCTTTATTCGCTCGAGAAGCTTTAGAATGCCGTCTCTTTCTAATTCATAGCCGCTTGCTTGTTCCTTTATAACTGTGTCAATTTCAAAGTTATATTGACGTGCTAGTTGAATAAGCTCCTCTTCTTGGCGCTGTAATGACGTCTCTTGCGTTTCTTTATTTGTACTTACACGACAATAAATGATTGCTTTCATAACATCTTCCTCTCTATTTTCCGAAGCCGCTAGCGAATTGTTCCGCAGCCGGGGATTCTTTCGTTACTGGTATCATGATCACATCTCCCGGATAGATCGTATCGCCGGCATTGTAATTATGTCTTTTCACCCAATTGACAAATTCTTCGTTCGATATGGAGAGACGATCGGAATATTGCTGAGCGATTTTCCATAGCGAATCCCCTTGGGAAATCGTTACCTTCATATATTTATCCTGCGATTGGAGAAAACTTTGCAATGACAATACGATGGCAAAAGAACAGCTTAAGCCCATAAGAATAATAGCATACGAGTAATGTTTCCATAACTTTTTCATGCTTAACACCTCTCAATAGAATGTATGTTCTTTTTTTATTATACCCAGAACGTTTGTTTGTTGTCAACATACAATTCGAACTTATGTTTGTATAAAATAATCGAACATGCTATAATAAAGTCAACAATTACTAGAAGAGGTGCATTTTATCATGGTCAAAATCTCGAAGCGCCAGCAAGATATTTTAGATTTTATTAAACAGGAGGTAAAGAGCAAAGGATATCCTCCATCAGTCCGCGAAATAGGCGAAGCAGTCGGACTTGCATCGAGTTCTACAGTACACGGACATCTATCTAGATTAGAAAGCAAAGGCCTAATCAGACGCGACCCGACAAAACCAAGGGCAATTGAAATCTTAGAGACTGATGAAATGGCAAATATCCCAAAGAATAAAGCAGTTAATGTACCATTGGTCGGAAAAGTAACGGCTGGGATGCCAATTACTGCAATTGAGAACATTGAGGAATTCTTTCCTCTTCCTGAAAGGCTTGTTCCATCGGATGAGCAAGTTTTTATGTTGGAAATCGTGGGAGAAAGTATGATCGAAGCGGGCATTCTGGATGGTGATTACGTCATTGTGAAGCAGCAGCAAACCGCAAACAACGGGGATATTATTATTGCCATGACGGAGGAAAACGAGGCAACGTGTAAAAGGTTCTTTAAGGAAAAAGACTATATCCGCTTGCAGCCGGAAAACTCCACTATGGATCCGATTATCTTGAGAAATGTAACGATTCTCGGAAAAGTAATCGGGGTTTTTCGGCAAATACATTAGAAAAAACTGCACCTCCAATTGTTAGTTGTGTCTAACAATTGGGGTGCAGTTCATATTTTTACGGTCTTTTCTTAAATTTTGTACGAAAGAATAAGATTCCCCCCACAAAATAAAAAACCTAGATTAAGTC
>NZ_BCUZ01000057.1 GCF_001591485.1 Neobacillus fumarioli NBRC 102428
TAAGCCTATGGCACAGGAGTACATAACGGAGGGCTAGGCGCTGGAGCTGGTCAATTCTCGAAGTCAAAATTTGTACTTTCTTTACTTTTGAAAATAAACGAGAGTGTTCAGCACTCGTTAGAATAGACTTATTGTTCCAGCCAGTTATAGAATGGCGCAGAAGAAAGCTCCTGGTCATCTTTTACATTTCTTTTGTGCATTTGTCTTTGACGAAACTTAAGACCATGATTTTTCGCTTGTTCAATCGTCCTAATGCCATTTTTCTTCCATTCAAAAAGAATTCTATCAATATAGCGAAAATTTAATTTTCCGGACATAACCGCTTCTCTTAGTGCTGCTTTAATGATAACAGGATCATGATGATCATCGTCCATCCACATTGCCAGGGTTTCACATTCAAACGGTGATAAAGGACGACCGAATTCTTTTTCAAAACATGTATATAGGTCCGTTTCCTCCGCCTGCTGATGCAATTCTTGACTGCTTTTCTGATTCATCAAGAACTGGTCAACGAGTCTTTCCCATAAAGGTTTTATAGAATATTTTTCAAATCGAATGCCATCATGTGAATACTCATCAATGATTTCCAAAAACCCTCTTTGCAACAATTTTCTTAGCAGTGCATTACAATCAGATATAGAGATGGTCATTCTGGCGGAAAGTTCATCAGGTGTCGGAAAATAATTTCCTTGTTCTAAAAATGTCATAATATTTAATAACAAAACAAGTTCTGTCTCATTTAAATTAAGGTTACGATATTCTGCAAATAGCAAAGCAGGGATGGTAATATTCCCTTCTTGCAGCCATGCTAATAGGTTTGCTTTCATTGTTTGGACACCTCTTGATTAGTATAACATGAACTAAATAACCCGGTAAGAGAATTAGGTATCCAGCTTTGGCAAGGAAAGCAAAAAGCCTGCAGAACGCAGACTTTTTGCTGATTACTCCAGACTTATAACCTTTCTTTCATAAATTGGTCCATTCTTTGTACAGCTTTTTCAAGCTGGTCAAGTGAAGTGGCATAGGATAGACGGATATTGTCTGGCGTCCCAAACCCGGAACCCGGAACGACAGCTACTTTTGCTTCTTCCAAGAGCGCCTCGACAAATGCGTCAACACTCGTAAACCCGGCTATTTCGGCGGCCTGTTTTACATTTGGGTACAAGTAAAACGCACCCTGCGGTTTCACACATGTAAAACCAGGAATTGCAACTAATTGATCATAAATAATGTCCAACCGTTCTTCAAAGGCCTTGCGCATTTCCTCAACAGGCTCTTGCGGGCCATTATAGGCGGCAATAGCAGCATATTGTGCAGTAGTTGTCGGGTTTGAGGTGCTATGGCTTGCTAAATTCGTCATCGCCTCAATAACCTCTTTATTGCCGGCCGCATAACCAATTCTCCAGCCTGTCATCGAATGAGATTTAGAAACACCGTTGATAATAATTGTTTGCTCCTTAAGCTCTGGAGAAAGCTGCGCAATGGAGACATGTTTTGCTCCAAAATAAACAAGCTTCTCATATATTTCATCGGAAACAATCAAAATATTTTTTTCAAGACAAACTTTCCCTAATTCCCGAAGCTCATCTGCAGTATACAATACGCCGGTAGGATTGCTCGGTGTATTAATAATGACTGCTTTTGTCTTTTCGGTAATCGCCTGTTGCAGCTGTTCAGGGGTAATCTTAAAATGGTTATGTTCATGTCCTTCAATATAGACAGGAACTCCGCCTGCCAATTTTACTTGTTCTGGATAGCTTACCCAATACGGAGTAGGAATGATGACTTCATCGCCATCATTCAGTAAAACCTGAAACAATGTATATAAAGCATGTTTTGCTCCATTTGCCACAATAATTTCATTTGGTTTGTAAGTTAGACCTTGATCCTTTTCAAACTTTGCAATAATGGCCTGTTTTAAGGCAGGTAATCCGGCAGATGGTGTATATTTTGTATAACCTTTTGTCATGGATTCCACGGCTGCATCCAAAATATGCTGGGGTGTATTGAAATCCGGTTCACCAGCCCCCAAACCAATGACATCTTCTCCCTGTTCTTTTAATGCCTTTGCTTTTGCCGTAATGGCTAATGTTGATGAAGGTGTTAATGCCAATACCCTGTTTGCCAGCTTAATTGTCAATGTCTTTTCCCCCTGTCTCCAGTTGAATTACAGATTTTCAATCTTTTTTAACCATTCTCCAGTTTGAAAATCGACATAGTAATAATTTATTAAGTTATGATCAGAACGGTAATAAATTTCCCATAAAGGGATATCTTTTTCCATTCCTAAACTTACGGAAATAATTTGTTTTGGTTTTTCTTCTTCTAGCAGTTTTTGAATGGCCTGGTTCTTAGAAATACCATCTTTTGCGTTTCTAACAATTACTTTTTTACTCTTTTCCGGAATCCATACAATGATATTTTCGCCCTTGTTGTTTTTTCCCTCGATGACATCAACAGATTCCGATCCATTATAAACATGGAAATCATTTACTTTGCTGATGGACACATGTTTTTTGGCAAGTAATAAAGCCCTCTTTTCAGCAGTATTAATCGGTTTCATCGCGTTTACGTAAACGTTGATTAAAATGCCACCAATTATTAATATGACTAGCGGTACTGCAATAAGAATCCACTTTTTCACATCGAATCACTTCTTTATGTACGATAAATCGTAAAAATCGCTTTATTCTGGTCATCTTGGTCAAGGGCTAGTCCAAACATAAGGTTATTTTCCTTAAGTGTGCGGTTTAAAGCATCAACAATTTTATATAAATCCGGACTTTGCTGGATTTTAACTGTTGATAGTACTTCAATTTTGCTTTCCATCTGTTATCCTCCACATGCATAGCTTTTGTAATCTCACCTTATTATAACAGGTATGATCCGTATCTGCCTTGTATCGTGCAGTAAAAATTATATAATTTTTTTATTCTTTTTTCATACTATAAATTCTAGGAAAGCCATTTATGAATATCAGCTGTTAAATCCTTAATCCCTCCTTTTTTAATGGTGATATCTGGAATTGAATCAAGGAATGTTTTTCCATACTTTGTAGTGATAATCCTTTTGTCAAATACTAAAATAATTCCTTTATCTGACTCAGTTCGAATCAAACGACCAAATCCTTGCTTAAATCGAAGGATTGCTTCCGGAAGTGAGTATTCTGCAAAAGCATTTCCACCTCTTTCAGTAATTAAGTTGCATTTTGCCTCTGTTAATGGCTCATCCGGGGGACTGAACGGCAATCTGACAATGATAAGGCACGATAAATCCTCGCCGGGAATATCAACCCCTTCCCAAAAGCTGCCGGTACCAAGTAAAATCGCCTTTTCATAACGCTGAAAATTTCTTGTCAGCCTTGTTTTGCTTCCGCTGGTAATCCCTTGGGCAATTATTACATACTCATCGAGAAAGCCGCTCTCTTTCATCAACTCATATGTTTTTTTCAGCATATCAAAAGCGGTAAATAGAATCATCATCCTTCCTTTTGTGGCTTCAGCAACCGATATAATCTGTTCCGTAATCGCGATGACAAACTCGTCCAGACTGACCAAGTTAATTTCTGGTAAGTCTTCAGGTATGAACAGCTGAACCTGATGTTTGTAATCAAATGGCGACGGAATAGTTACAGTGACGGGAGAAAGGGAATCAAGCCCAATTTCCCTCATCATATAGGCAAAAGAATGATTTACCGTTAGAGTGGCTGAGGTAAGCACCACTGCTTTTTTCTTTAGAAATAACTGATCTTTCAACCGTCCAGCTACAGAAGCAGGCTGAGCAATAAAAGTCGTTACATTTTGTGGTGAACGGGGATCTACTTCAATCCATTTTACTTCATTGGATTCTTTGATAAAGCAGCTAATAATGGTATTCCTTAATTCATCAAGATCATTCAGGAATGTTTGAATTTCGGTTATTTTACTGGCAATCGTATTTTCCTTCATTTTTGCTTCCTGGGTAATGACATCAACCCGTTTTGAGACGGCTATAAATAAATCTTTTAGTAAAAAGGAAAGCCTTTCTGCGCTATGAATAAGTGCTTTTCCCTTTTTCCCGACATCTATAGGAGTAAACCTTACCTTTATACGATTGAATCCTTGTGTTTTACCGCACTTTGTTTGACAAAATGCATAGAGAAGCTGAAAAAATTCATCTATTTCGTAGTTAATGTCACTGACCAATTGATTTAAATCAAAAGCAGAAATCATGTTTCCCTTTGATTCCGTGACGGCTTGCAATTGCTCTAATTCGTAAAAAAGTTGTTTCTGCTCATAGAGCCCAAATTGCCCTAACAGCATTCGCGTTGATAAATAATCGAATGTGAATCCAAAAAACTGTGTTGCTGCTTTTTCGAAATGGTGAGCTTCATCAATAATTAGATAATCAAATTGCGGCAAAATGGAGCCGCCTTCTTTAAGATCGCATAGTAACAGATAATGATTTGTGATAATGATATCTGCATTTTCAGCCCTGCTGAGTGCTTTAGCATAAAAATCTTTTTCCCGCCATATTTGATCATGCAGTTTTGAATCTGGTCCGCTTTTTATTTTATTCCAAAAAAGCTCTCCCCCGCTCGAAAGATTCAATTCATCTTTATCACCAGTTTCGGTTTGTGTAAGCCAGACAAGAATTTGCATCTTGGTTAAAGTCGTATCATAATTATCATTTTCATCTGTGAGAGTTTGCTGAAATCGGGCTAAGTTTAGATAATGATTTCTTCCCTTTAATAATACTGCATTGATCGGAAATGGCAGCATTTTGGCTAAGCGGGGAATTTCTTTATTTAATATTTGTTCCTGCAGCTGAATGGTATGAGTACTGATGACAATCCGCTTGTTTTTGCTTTTTGAAAAATAGGCAGCCGGCAAAAGGTATCCAATGGATTTGCCGACCCCTGTACCTGCTTCAATTAATGTATGCCGTTCGTTTTGAAATGATTGATATACAGCGTCCATCATCGAAAATTGTCCGATCCTTGTTTCATATGATGGGAAACCTTTCTTTACAAGTTCCTTTTTATCTGATTCACTTTCAGGATAAAGAAATTCTAAATCTTGTTCCCAAGCGTAATTGTTCTGAGGAGGTGCCTTTTTAAGTGCTAAATTTTGCACAATTTCAATCGTATCTGATTGTTCGAGTGAATTACTATTCATTTCGTTAAGCAAATCATCCAGGAACAGCTGTAAATCGCATTTTAGTCCACCTGATAAATTCATCAACTGGTTCAATGTCATTTTGGGCAGCCGGATCAAGCGCTGAAGAAGAATCAAGAATAGTTGCGCTGTCACTTCGGCATCACTGTCCGCTTGATGCGGCCGACCGTGATGAAGGTTTTCTTGCTCAGCTAGATCAGAAAGCTTATACCCATCAGCGGTTGGATATAAGATTCTTGCCATCTCTACCGTATCTAATACCTGTCCGTAAAATCCACCGCAGCCTGCCTGAATTAATTCCTCTTGAAGGAAAGATAAGTCGAATAAAATATTATGAGCCACAAAATAGGCTCCGTCCAAGAGGGCGGTTACTTTTTCAGCAACTTCTGAAAAAACAGGCGCATCCTTTACCATATCATCCGTAATCCCTGTCAATTCTTGAATAAAAATCGGAATAGGCTTTTGGGGATTAATAAGTGATGAGAATCTTTCTGTGATAGTACCATTTTCGATAACGACGGCAGCAAATTGGATTATTTTATCACCTTTTTTCGGCAGGTTTCCGGTCGTTTCCAGATCGATAACAACAAATTTATGTAACATTTCTATACACCCCAAAGCTTCGTTCCTTCAACGGTATCATAAAAAGACGAAAAAGAAAATAATTGTTTGCCCCTCTTATTTTACACATTTTTAAAGAAAAACAGTGATTACGATCCAAGGGTCTGATAGGGCGGCTCATGAGTCGTAGTTGCACGTATGCCGAAAGAAAAGTTATATTTTCTGTTCAGCCAAAAAGGAAAATCCCCGATGATGATCGGGGATCCTTCTTACAAAACAGTATGAGCTGGTTCAGCATGGATTAATTCTTTAATATGATTATTCTCATCCATAATGGCAATCTTCGGTTGGTGCTCGGACAACTTATCCTCTGGAACCAGTGCATAAGAAATGATAATCACCGTATCTCCTACCTGAACAAGACGAGCGGCGGCACCGTTTAAACAAATCACGCCGCTTCCTCTTTCTCCAGGAATAATATACGTCTCTAACCGGGCACCATTATTGTTATTGACAATTTGCACCTTCTCATTCGCAGTCATCCCTACTGCATCGAGAAGATCTTCGTCAATCGTAATGCTGCCGACATAGTTTAAATTCGCTTCTGTAACTGTGGCCCGATGGATTTTACCGTTCATCATGTGGCGAAACATTGTTGATTTCCCCCTATTGTTTGTTTACTTCGATGATAAGATTATCTATTAGCCGGACATTCGTAAATTTTACGGCTAGAGCAATAATTACTCTTCCTTCTAGCCTTTCCAATGGCTTTAATTGCGGATACGAATAAATCTCTACATAATCAATTTGGCCGCTTGACTGGCTAGTAATCATGGTCTTAATGAGATTGATTAAGCTTTCAGAATTACGTTCACCATTAGCAATCGATTCTTTTGCTGCTTGCAAGCTTCTATATAAAATAGTCGCCTGCTCTCTTTCTTCTGGCAATAGATTCACGTTTCGCGAACTTTTTGCCAAGCCGTCTTGTTCACGGACCGTATCAACGGCAACAAGCTCGACTGGAAAGTTGAAATCAGATATTAATCCGTCAATAACAGCCACTTGCTGAGCATCTTTTTTACCAAAATATGCTCTTGTTGGCATGACGATCGAAAAAAGTTTCGTAATAACAGTTGCTACTCCATCGAAATGCCCTGGCCGCGACTTGCCGCATAATACATCTGTCCGCTCCTGAACGATTACTTTAACGGAAGGAGAATTGGGATACATCTCCCGGGTTTCCGGATAAAAAATGTAATCGACTTTTTCACTTTCTGCCAAGGCCCTGTCTCTGGCAAAATCTCGCGGGTATGTGGCAAAATCTTCTTTCGGGCCGAACTGCAGCGGATTAACAAATATACTTAAGACTACGAGGTCATTTTCTTTCCTTGCATGTCTGATCAGCGTTAAATGTCCTTCATGAAGATATCCCATCGTCGGGACAAAGCCGATCGTTTTTCCGTTTGCCTTTTGTTGAATCATTTCTGCCTGCATGTCTTTAACAGTCGTTATTACTTTCATTGCCTGCCTCCGTAAAGCAGCTTTAGTTCTTCTTCCTTCATAGTAAAAGAATGTTTATCTTCCGGGAATCGCTTTGCTTTAACATCTTGTGTATAGGCGTGAATTGACTCAACAATAAACGGATTGACAGAATGATATTGTTTCACAAACTTAGGTACCCGGTCTACTCCATAGCCCAAGATATCATGGTAGACAAGAACTTGACCATCTGTCTCAGGTCCTGCTCCTATTCCAATAACTGGAATAGAAAGGGATTTTGTTACTTCTTCAGCAAGTTGTTTTGGCACACATTCAAGAACAATGGCAAACGCCCCGGCGGCTTCACACTTCTTCGCATCGTCTAATAATTTCCTAGCGGCTGGCGCTTCTTTTCCTTGCACCTTATAACCGCCTAAAACCCCAACGGATTGCGGTGTCAGCCCAAGATGGGAGCAGACGGGAATCCCAGCCTTTGTTAGAGCAGCTATATGGTTCACCACTTCATCGGCACCTTCTAATTTAACAGCATGAGAGCCTGTTTCCTGCATAATTCTTCCCGCATTAATTAATGTATCTCTGACCGATAAATGATACGATAGAAACGGTAGGTCCGTTACAATAAATGTATCCTTCGCTCCTCGTTTAACAGCTTTCGCATGATGAATCATGTCTTCTAATGTCACTGGAATGGTGGAATCAAAGCCCAAAACTACCATTCCAAGTGAATCACCGACTAATATCATGTCAACGCCGCCCTGTTCTGCAAGCTTTGCAGATGGATAATCATAAGCAGTTAACATGACAATCTTTTCATTATTTTGCTTCATTTTCAAGAAGTCTGTAGTTTGCTTCATCATTTTCCCTCCTTAAAATAGGGGAGAGGCGATAACACATTCGAAGAGCAAATAAAAAGATCCTTCTGAAGGCAGAGGATCTCGTGTTACTCTTTTGTATGTTCCATCCCTCTGTCCCGGTCCGATAACGGATCTAGGCAGAAACCTTTTTATTTGTCAGTTGCAATCAAGGTGCAGTTCTTACTGATACTGCCCAAGAAAATTATACAAAATGTAAAATAGTCTTTCAAGAGGAATGGACCGGTTTAAAGTTCTATATCGGCGGAATACACATGATGAATTTCACCTGTCTGATCTTCCAATTTCAAAACACCTTCGTCCGTAATGCCGAGTGCTTTTCCTTCAATCACTTTTGTTAAGGTTCTAGCTTTAATCGTTTTCCCGATACTAACAGCATAGCCTTCCCATAATAGCTTGATAGGGAAAAATCCTTTTTCCAAATAGAGTAAATATAATTTTTCAAAGTGTTTAAAAATACTTTTAATTAATCCAGCCCGGGAAATGTCCTCTCCTTTTTCAATAGCGAGAGAACTGGCCTTTTCTTGAAGCTCGATAGGAAAATCCGCTTGTTTCTGATTCACATTAATCCCGATACCGATAATCACAGAATGTATCCGGTCTGCTTCCGCCTGCAATTCGGTTAAAATTCCTGTGACTTTTTTTCCATTAATTAAGATATCATTCGGCCATTTGATTTCTGCTGACAACCCTGCTGCTTCTTCTATTGCCTGAGCGACTGCGACCGCTGTCAATAACGTTAACTGCGGCGCCTTAGTCAGCGGGATATTCGGCTTAAGGATCATGCTCATCCATACACCTGTATATTTTGGAGAATGCCATTTACGGTCCATTCTTCCTTTACCTGCTCTTTGTTCTTCGGCAAGAATCACCGTTCCTTCCGGTGCATTTTCGGAAGCGAGCTGATGAGCTATTCTTTGCGTTGACTCAACACTTTCTTCGTAGTAAAGATTTCTGCCAATAAACTCTGTGGTCAGTCCGAGACGTATTTCATCGGCGGTCATTTTCTTCGGGGTTTTGATAATTCTGTACCCTTTTTTCCTTACAGCTTCAATTTCAAAGCCATCCTTACGCAACTCCTCGATATGCTTCCATACTGCCGTCCTCGAACAGCCAATTAGGTCAGCCAAATGCTGGCCGGATAAATAAGATTCACCGGCCTTTGTGAAGGCATCCAGCATTTTATTTCTCAATTCTGACTGCACGCTATCAGCCACTCCTTAATTTGTTGTTGATTATTCACGACAATTCCTTCTAAAATTGCTTGTTCAATTTTCAGTAACATTTCTTTCACCCATGGTCCACCCGGTTTTTCAAACCATTTCAGCAAATCGCTGCCACTAACAGCAAGTTCGGTGCGGTCTTTAATCGGCAGCTCTTGATAAACATTCAACCAGGATTGAACCGATTTAGTCGATTCCATTCCATTGATTACAAGATAGAGCGTTTCGGCTGATTGAATCACTTCAGGACCTGCGGAATATAAATCATAAACTGTCCAAACTTGTTCTAACCTTTTCCGGAAAAAGAATAAAATTCTTTGAATATCTTTTATCTCTTTAACACTTAGCCTCCATTCCCGTAAAAACGCTTCAGCTTGATTTGTTGATAAATTTAAACAGAAAATAAGCAGTGCCCATATCTCATTTTTATTCAAATGTTCACAGTGAAACGAAAGCAGCTGTTTAATCGCCTTTTCCTGATGTGTGAGCCCTGGTAAAAAAGATATTAAGTTCGTATCGAGCATCATCTCAATCGCTTGTTTCCTGCTTTTACCCAATAATATTTTTTCAAACTCTGCCTTTTTACGTTCGATGGCGATATTTTGCAGTAAGAAAACATGTGACGATAATGCTTTAAGTGTTTGATCTTCAATTTGAAAGGAAAGCTGACTTACAAATCGAACCGCCCGCATCAGTCTTAATGCATCCTCATTAAAACGGTCTTTTGCTGGTCCGACCGTTCGAATGATTCGATTTTCAATATCTTGCCGGCCGTTAAATGGGTCGATTAACATTCCATTCCGATCCATGGCAATTGCATTCATTGTAAAGTCTCTCCGCTCTAAATCATCATTTAGCTTGCGGATAAAGGAAACTTCTGCCGGCCTTCGATAGTCACGATATTCCCCTTCGGCTCTAAATGTTGTAATTTCATATGGTTTTTGCTGATAAAGGACGAGAACAGTACCATGCTCAATCCCAATATCCACTGTTCGTTGAAACAACTGTTTAACTTCCTCGGGAGTTGCTGAAGTAGCAATGTCAACATCATGAATCGGTCTGCCAAGCAGATAATCCCGTACTGATCCTCCAACAAAATAGGCTTCAAATCCTGCATTTTCGAGCCGCTTGATGAGGGGAACGGCGGATAAAAACGGTTCTTTCATAGACTTCACCTAGTTTAATAAATTAAAATATAGTTCCTCGTATTGGCCAACAATTTGCTCTGCCCTAAATTTATTTTTTACCACCTCTTGGGATTTCAATGAGAATTGGTTATGAAGTCCCCTGTTGCTTAATAATGTTAATGCCTTCTCAGCAATATCCGTAATATCTCCAACTTTGCAAATAAAACCAGTTTCACCATCCTGAATTACCTCAGGGATGCCGCCAATATTAGTACCTATACACGGAACACCACATGCCATTGCCTCCAGCGCAACAAGGCCAAAGCTTTCTTTTTCTGATAGCAATAACATTAAATCACTAATTGAATACAACTCTTCTAAATTGTCCTGCTTTCCAAGAAAAATAACTTGCCCCTCAAGTCCGAGTTTCCTAACGATTTCACAAACGACGGTCATTTCCGGACCATCGCCGACAAGCAGTAATTTAGCGGGCATGTGCTTTACAATTTCAGCAAAGCTCTTCACGACATCCGGAACCCGTTTTACGGCGCGAAAATTGGAAACATGGATGATCACTTTTTCATTTTCTTTTATTTCATATTCTTTCCGTAAATGCCGTACATCACTTTTCCGATAAATTCGGTGATCAATAAAATTATAGACCGTCTTAATTGTTTTTTCGGGTTTGATCAGTTCATATGTCTGGCTTACTAATGCATTGGAAACGGCTGTTACTACATCCGATTTTTCGATGCCAAATTTAATTGCATTTGCTAATGACGGGTCATACCCTAGAACGGTAATATCTGTCCCATGCAGTGTCGTTACTATTTTAACCTCATGGTCGGCCATTTGTTTGGCTAAAATAGCGCAGACAGCATGAGGAATAGCGTAATGAACATGGAGCAAATCCAGCTTTTCTCGGTTAATGACTTCTGCCATTTTATTCGCTAATGCAATGTCATATGGCGGATACTGGAAGACTGAGTATTGATTCACTTCCACCTGATGATAATAGATATTACGATAAATTTTATTTAAACGGAAAGGAATACTGGATGAAATAAAGTGGATTTCGTGCCCATTTTCCGCCAGCATTTTGCCTAATTCTGTTGCCACGACTCCGGAACCTCCGACAGTCGGATAACAGGTTATGCCTATTTTCAATTTTCTCATCGCTTATTCCCCTAACAAATCATGTTGCAAAACAATCGGAACCTTTGTTTTAAACCCTTCGGCATAATCAACATTGACCAGTTTGCCGAACATTCTCTCCCTGGCAACGACCGATTCAATATAACCATTGACAAGCGGTGTGGCGACACTATCATCTGTTTGGACAAATTGGCTTTTATAAGCCTTTAAGGCAGCGATCTTTCGATCGATAAATTCAGAGATATTAATCATAAAGTCAGGTTTGTGGAAACCATTAATCATATAAAAATACAGCTTTTCAACCTTACGTGGTTCATTCGCTTCTTTTGTGCGGAATTTTTTTATTCCAGCCGAAAAAACTGCCTCCTCCACGAGTTTGGTACAATTTCCGTGGTCAGGATGGCGATCTTCATGATAAGGAGCAAAAATCACCTGGGGCTTATATGTTCGGATGACTCCGGCAACCTTTCTTATGTATTCCTCTTGAAGGAAAAGACCTCGATCAGGTAATCCCAGTGACATCCTTACCTTTACTCCTAATATTTCCGCAGACTTAGCCGCCTCTTCTTTCCTGAGCCGGACATTACCATTGGAAGAAAGTTCAGCATCTGTTAATTCACATATCCCGATTTTTTTTCCTTCTAAAGCAAATTTTGCGATTGTCCCTGCCATGCCAATTTCCACATCATCAGCATGGGCGCCAAAGGCCAAGATATGCAAATGGTTATTCTCCATTTTCCTCACCATTCTCTTTGACTATTTTTCTCCAATCCATATAGCCTTCTTCTAATCCTCTAATAAGTAATTCTGCCGAGCCCATATTTGTTGCCAATGGAATGGAATAAACATCGCAAAGACGTACAAGTGCTGTCACATCCGGTTCATGTGGCTGAGCGGTTAACGGATCTCGGAAAAAGAACACCGCATCCATTTGGTTTTTCGCGATCATGGCGCCAATTTCCTGGTCTCCCCCAAGAGGTCCGGATTGAAAGCGGGTAATATTTAACCCAGTAGCCTCCTTTATTCTTAGTCCAGTCGTACCAGTTGCAAATAAATGATGCTTGGCAAAAATGGATTGATAGGCAGTAACAAATTGAATTAAGTCTTCTTTCTTTTGATCATGAGCAATTAAGGCGATATTCATAAAAATCCCCTATTCTAATATATTTTCCAGGCCATAAATAAAGGAATTTTGCTTCATGACTGATTCAACTGCTGCTTTTACCCCTGACATAAAGGAACTGCGGTTATAGGAATCATGACGAATGGTCAGCGTTTGCCCGTCAGAGCCTAATAAAACTTGCTGATGTGCAATCAAGCCAGGCAATCTGACAGAGTGAATTTTCATGCCATCATAATCAGCCCCCCTGGCACCATCGAGGGTTTCTTTTTCATTTGGATGTCCCTGTTTCTTTGATTCTCTGACAGCAGCAATCATTTCCGCTGTTTTCACAGCCGTTCCTGATGGAGCATCAAGCTTCTGATCATGATGCATTTCAATAATTTCTATATCTTTAAAATATTTGGCTGCCATTTGCGAAAATTTCATCATCAATACGGCACCAATGGCAAAGTTTGGTGCAATAATGCAGCCTAAGTTTTTGTCGCGGCAAATCTGTTCTAATTCTTGTAAATCCTCTTTTGTAAAGCCTGTTGTTCCTACAACAGGGCGGACACCGTAGTTTAACGCCGTTTTGGCATGGTACATTCCAACTTCCGGTGTTGTTAAATCAATCAATACATCTGCTTTTACTTCCTCTAGACATTTTTCAATATCTGTATAAACCGGTACACGATGTACTGCTTGAAATCCCGGAATATCACTCAGCATCATGCCATTATTTTTATGGTCTAAAACAGCCAAAAGTTCAAACTGTTCTGTTTTGGTTACCATCTCGACAGCTTCTCGTCCCATCCGGCCGCGCGGTCCGGCAATTACAACTTTAATCATATTCATCTATTTTTACTCCTCCTCATTTGGCTTGATTCTTGTCCAACGGTCTTTATCCCGTGTATTGAATTTTTGCATTACATAATCATGTGCTTCTTCGAGATCTATATTTAATGAATTCGCAAAGCATATAACCACAAACAGAAGATCACCAAGTTCTTCCTTAATTTCTTTTTCGGTTTCTGTTGCTTTCTTCGGTTTTTCCCCATAATAATGGTTTACTTCACGTGCCAATTCTCCCAATTCTTCTGTCAATCTTGCAAGCAATGCCAATGGGCTGAAATATCCTTCTTTAAATTGGCTGATATATGTATCTACTTCTAATTGAAGCTCTTTCATTGACTTCCCAGCGGCCATCGATTCTACCTCGCTTACTCTTTTATTGATGATATGAGAACAAATCCTCTATATCATGTTAGCTAAATCATCTCAAATTTACAAATCTTTTCGTTTCAATATTGGCTCTATTCTACTATTCATTGCTCTTCTGATATTTATTCGTTATAATAAATACCGCCATTTAAGAGAAAATTAGGAAGGGGAGGTATGTTGATGATTTTTCAGCTAAAAATTAAAAATATTATATTTATTATTGTAGGCACTGCGATCATGTCTTTTGGACTTGTCAATTTTAATATACAGAATAAACTGGCAGAAGGCGGATTTACAGGGATTACTCTGATCCTATACTTCTTGTGGAAGATCGATCCATCCTATTCAAACTTAGTGCTCAATTTCCCGCTCTTTTTTATTGGTTGGAAACTGTTAGGCCGCAATACCTTTTTATATACCATCATTGGGACTGTCGGGGTCTCCTTGTTCCTTTGGATTTTCCAGCGAAATCCTATCAACATGCCGCTTCACAATGATTTAACCCTTGCTGCACTGTTTGCTGGAGTTTTTGTAGGCATCGGCCTTGGAATCATTTTCCGATTCGGTGGTACTACTGGCGGAGTGGACATTATTGCCCGTTTAGTACAAAAATATTTCGGATGGAATATGGGGAAAACCATGTTCTTATTTGATGCATGTGTCATTACGCTGTCATTATTAACTTATCTTAATTATAGACAAGCCATGTATACCCTTGTTGCAGTCTTCGTGGCAACCAGAGTGATTGATTTTATCCAGGAAGGAACTTACTCCGCTAGAGGGGCATTGATTATATCTGAGAAAAACGAGGAAATTGCTGAGGAAATAATGAATAAAATGGAGCGCGGTGTTACCGCATTACGGGGGTATGGCTCTTATACCAAAAATGAACGCGATGTCCTATATTGTGTCGTTGCGAAAAATGAAATCATCCGATTAAAAAATATCATTACATCTGTTGACCCGCATGCCTTTGTTTCCATTTCAGTGGTTCACGATGTACACGGTGAAGGGTTCACACTAGATGAAAATAAAATGCCGATAACATAGAAAAGCGCTAGCGCCTTGGTCAGCCTG
>NZ_BCUZ01000058.1 GCF_001591485.1 Neobacillus fumarioli NBRC 102428
AAACATATACTGATTTTGTTATATGTGAAACTACAGATCTGAAGCAGTATCATTTTATGTGGGAAGAAATCAGAGATACAAAAGTATATGTGCAAGGTTATCTTAAAATAAAAAAGGTCATAATGGGTGTTCAAAATGCATACCAGAACTATGAAACTGAAGTGCTAGGGATGGATGCAGAATAAGTGTGAAACAAATTTAATGTAAGATGATTATGTCTTTTCTATATATTTGGGGGATTTTTTGTAATAATATAGAATCTCAAATAATTACATTTAATGTAAATATTATGTATGTTTTGTGATAAAAAAAGCGCCCAACTTTGGACGCCTTTCATCAGTTACTGATCAAACATCGACGAACTATGAAGCGGCTGAACTTTTGCTTTTGGATCCATGTATGTTTTTGCATGGTTAACGGCTGTTGGTGCTTCGCCAAAACCGCAGGCGATTAATTTTACTTTGCCTTCGTATGTGCAGATGTCTCCGGCAGCGTATACGCCGGGGATGTTAGTTTCCATTTTCGAGTTCACCTTGATGGCGTTTTTCTCGATCTCCAGCCCCCATTCTTTAATGGGCCCAAGAGATGAGACGAAACCGTAGTTGCAAATCACAGCATCTATATCTAGTGTTTCTCTAATCCCTCCAGCAACTGTTTCAAGTACGACTTGTTTAATTCCGGTGTCATCACCAATTAGCTCTGTTGGTACAAATGGGGTTTTAACGTTGACTTTCGAATGGAACAGGTTTTGAACAGAATGCTCATGGGCGCGGAATTTATCGCGGCGGTGAACGATGGAGACCTGATCGGCAATCGGTTCCAGCATTAAAGCCCAGTCCACCGCAGAGTCTCCTCCACCGAAAACAACCACTTTTTTACCAGCGAACATTTGCAAATCCTCAATAAAATAATGAAGATTTTTCTTCTCATACTGGGCTGCGCTGGCAAGCCCTAATCTGCGCGGCTGAAATGCTCCATTTCCGGCGGTAATAATCACTGTTTTTGAATAATGTATTTCTTTATCTGTTGTTAGTTTAAAGGTGCCGTCCTCTTGCTTTGACAGTTTTTGAACAGATTGTTCCAAAACAACAGTTGGTTCGAACTTGGCCATTTGTTCTTTTAAATTATGGACTAATTCTTGTGCTCGAATTTTTGGAAAACCGGCAACATCGTAAATATATTTTTCGGGATATAGTGCTGATAATTGACCGCCCAATTGTGGTAAGCTCTCAATAATTTTTACGGAAACTTGTCTCATTCCCCCATAAAAAGCTGTAAACATTCCAACAGGGCCGCCGCCAATAATGGTAATGTCATATACCTTTTGATCTTCTCGCACTTTCCGATCCCCTCCTCATTCATTATCTTATCACAAAATCACGAAAAATTTCATTTTTCTGGATAATAAAACGATTAGAAATCGATTTGTTGTTTTATCAAAAAAATGGTGTAATTCCCTTGATAAGGAACAAAAATTAGCATAAGATATATTATAAATAGTTTATTAAGAAAAAGCACAATTTTGTGAACGTCAGGTATGTGAAATAGTAAACTTTCTCAAATAGGTAATTAAGAAGGATATTCCCTTGCTTTGTCTTAGTTCGTGAAAAAAATCACATACTTTTTCTCACCTTTTAATAAAAATGGATAAAGCAGTGGAAGATAAGAAAAAGAAATGATCAAAAACAAAAAGGTGGATGTGATTACATTGAGAAAGCCAAAAATTGTTATTCTCGGCGCCGGATACGGCGGATTAATGACGACAGTACGGCTGCAAAAGCACTTAGGAGTAAATGAAGCAGATATTGTATTAGTGAACAAAAATGATTACCACTATGAAACAACATGGCTGCATGAAGCTTCAGCAGGAACTCTGCATCACGACAGGGTGCGTTATAATATACGTGATGTGATAGACCGGAATAAAGTGGAGTTTGTTCAAGGTACAGTTATTGAAATCAAAAAGGACGAAAATAAGGTTATTTTGGAAAATGGCGAAATGGATTATGATTATCTTGTCATTGCCCTTGGCGGGGAACCGGAAACCTTTGGAATTAAAGGTTTGAAGGAATATGCCTTCGGTATTGTTAACGTCAACTCTTCCCGGCAATTACGAGAGCATATAGAATATCAATTTGCTACTTATAATATGGAGGCGGAAAAAGATGATAATCGTCTAACCATTGTGGTTGGCGGTGCCGGTTTTACAGGAATTGAATTCCTTGGTGAATTAACAGACCGAATTCCTGAGTTGTGTCATGAATATGATGTCGATTTTCATAAGGTAAAGATAATTTGTGTGGAAGCAGCACCTACGGTTTTACCGGGATTTGATCCTGAATTAGTGGAATATGCTGTTTCCCAATTGGAAAGCAAAGGGGTGGAATTTCTGATTGGAACGGCGATTAAAGAAGCTACCCCTGATGGAATTTTGGTGGCGAAAGGGGAGGAAGAACCCCGTGAAATTAAGGCAGGTACCGTAGTATGGGCTGCCGGTGTACGCGGAAGTTCCATCATTGAAAAATCCGGATTTGAGGCAATGCGGGGGCGGGTGAAAGTGACTCCGGAACTTCGTGCTCCAGGGTATGATAATATTTTCGTCATTGGCGACTGCTCACTTGTGATCAATGGAGAAATTAACCGCCCTTATCCTCCAACTGCACAAATTTCAATGCAGCAAGGAGAATGCTGTGCCCGAAATCTTGCAGCACTTGTTCGGAATAAAACAGAACTCGAAACATTCAAGTTTGACAATAAAGGAACTGTTTGTTCACTTGGAGAACATGATGCTATTGGCATTGTATTCGGCAAAAAAGTAACCGGAACGAAGGCTTCTTTCATGAAGAAAATGGTTGACAACCGCGCCCTTTACATGATTGGCGGCATCGGCCTTGTCTTTAAAAAAGGGAAATTTAACGTTTTATAATTTCAACAAAAAAGACAGTGAAATAGGATAAATCCTATGCGCTGTCTTTTTTTATTATTTGAGAATTTTTAGAAAATTTAAGAAACCATTAGAAAATAAAAGAAAATTTGAGTTGTATCCGTTTTCATAGGAGGTTTTTGGGCAAATTTAGCTCTTTTCTTTTTTAAAAAAACTTGATATATTATCAGAAAATTAAGTCATTAGACAAGGAGGCATCATATGACAATTCAAAGTGTTAAGGCTAAATCTTGTGATTATTGTTCGGGAACAGGTTATTTTCAGCTGCTTCTTGGAGGATCCGAAACTTGTCCTAACTGTGAAGGTTCAGGGAAGAAAAAAGAATCATAGAAATGAGTAGAAAGCTCCTTCGAACTAGTTTCGAAGGGCTGTTTTTTTGCTTGTTCTTATTGACTCGGTAGCTGCCATTCAGTAGACTAAAATGGAAGGATAAGGAGGAGACAGGCAGATGAGTATTGTAGTCTTAATTATCTCAATTGTCTTATTTTTTGTTCTGTTTTTTGGTATTGGTTTTATCCTGAATATGTTGCTGAGAATGTCGTGGGTCATGGCGGTTATTTATCCGATTGTGGCCATTTTTATTATTGATAAAGCTCCTTGTAGCGAGTATTTTACCAATTCGAAAGCAGCATTTAGCGATTTGGGGCATCGAATTGCTTCACTGGCAGCAGCCGATATTATCATTTTGTCAAGCGGGCTGCTGGGAGCGATTGCCGCAGGTTTTGCAATTAAGACGTTAAGAAAAAATGGCTATCAAATGTTTTAAAGACTTTCTGCGTTTTTAGCGGGAGTCTTTTTTTGTTTTTTGGTCAAACTGTTTGAAAAAAAGATCCCGTCGAAAAGGAGTTCATAACGCCCGAACGGCAAGGAAAGAGGAAGCTCCGGTAGATAAAAAGCGTTCATAACGCCCGAATGGAAAGGGCAGAGAAGAGTTCGGTCGATAAGGGCGATTCTTAACACCTAAAGGTCCTATCCAAAAACATGTTTAGACACCAACCTTTAGGGAAAAATTATTACTCCTTTTTTGAATAATTCACTCCACCTTGGGCATGAATATGTTGGAGGAGTGAATTAGTTAATGGAAAACTTTCAAAAATGGATGAAGCGGACGGCAATGTTTGTCCTTTTTGTGCTTGCTTTATTTGCAACGTTTCAATCCATATCCGGTGTTAGCGCGAAAACGTTATTTACAGAACTGACGCATACAAGCTCAAAAAGTGAGGGAGCCTCAGGAAAACCGCTTTCCTTGGAGGAGAAATTTGACTGGTCCAAGTATCCAAAGTATACCGTAACAGCTACCGGTTATACTGCAGGATTCGAGTCTACAGGAAAAAGTATGGGCGACCCGGAATACGGAATTACCTACTCCGGAGTGAAAGTGAAACGCGATCTATATTCAACCATTGCCGCTGATTTATCCGTCTTCCCGATTGGAACCATTCTATTTATCCCTGGATATGGATTTGGAGTTGTGGCCGATAAAGGGGGCGCCATAAAAGGAGACCGCCTCGATCTTTATTACAAAACCGTACAGGATGTTTACCGCCAATGGGGGAAAAAGAAGCTTGATGTTTATGTCATTCAAAAAGGTAATGGAACATTAACAGAGGAACAGCTGCGGGCGCTGAATGAGGAAAAATCTATGCAAGTGTTCCGCCAGCAATATATCAATTCGGAAAAAAGGTAGAAAAACAGGCATCAGGCCTGTTTTTTCTTTGCCTTTTTCTAATAGACTCTTTTTCGAACTTTATTGATATGGTAGTGATTAAATTAGAGAGGAGTATAATCCAAATTTAATTTTTGTACTAGTATGATTATTCTTTGGCCTTCGTTGTCCGAACTTGAGCCCACTTCGGACACATATGATGTTACCTTGATCTACATTGTCCGAATCCTAGGTTCACTCTGGACACTATGTATAAGTTTGATCTAGAAACAATTCTAGGTTAAAAACTTTATAGTAAATTTTCGGGACAAATAACAATTTTGCAGAAACAGATTATAAAATAGGAGATATCACCACAAACAAAAAGGGGAAGCCATCATGACGGACTATCCGATCGAGTACTATGAATTTTTTATCAGCTTTAATGAAGGAGATTATTATACATGCCATGATTTGCTTGAGGAGATATGGATGACTGACAAGGGGAATTTGTTTGTAAAAGGGCTGCTGCAAATGAGTGTCGCCATTTACCATTACGAATATGGGAATGTAAAAGGGGCGAGGGTGATGATGCAGACTGCCCATCATTATTTGCAGGACTACCGCCCCAAATATTGGGGGATGGATTTGGAACAAGTGTATTCATTTATGGAACAATGCCTGGCACTATTCCCGAAAGAGATTGACCGCGTTCCATTCGAGGAAGCCATCAATTTGCCGCAGCTGCCCCAATTATTTCTCTATTTAGAGGATGATTAGATAGTCGAAATAAAATGTTGTTTTAGCTATAATATTGGGTGAGGTGAAGACCATGTTTCATGTGAAAAAAGAAATAGATTTGACAAGCGGACATGAAGGGTTAATTATTGGTGTATTGGATCAGCCGAAAAAATTTGCAAATGTATTGGCAAAGATTGATGACGCTTTTGCCGGTCAATTGACGGAGCTTGTAAAAGAAGGGGATATTTCCGCGAAATTAAAAAGGATTAGCAAGGTACATAGTTTCGGCAAAATTGGTTCAAAGCGGATTTGGTTTGTTGGTTTAGGAAAAGAAAAAGAACTATCCTTTGATAAGCTCAAACACGCATTTGGAAGAGTATTTACAGAAATTAAAGCTGCTAAACTAACGGAAGCCGCCGTTTATTTGGATTCATTTGTGACCGAAAAAGTAGATCATTTAGATGCAGCACACGCTTTTAGTGAAGCGTTTACATTATCAACATATGAATTTGCCGGCTATAAACAAAAGTCAAATGAACCGGAGAAAAAGATAGAGCAGTTGACGGTTTATTGTGAAGCTGCGGATGAGGAGGAAATACGGGCTTCTCTTCAAGTGGGGTATATATTTGGGAAAGGCACCAATTCTGCCCGAACCCTTGTTAACACCCCAGGGAATCTGCTGAAAGCGTCCGATATGGCGGAGTATGCCCGAGAAATTGGTAAAAAGTACAATTTTGAAGTGGAAATTTTAGATAAGCCGGAAATTGAAAAGCTAGGAATGGGAGCATTGCTGGCTGTTAACCAAGGATCCGTTGAACCTCCGAAAATGATTGTCCTGAAATATCAAGGAAAAGAGGAATGGACGGATACAATCGGGTTAGTCGGAAAAGGAATCACATTTGATACGGGCGGTTATTCAATAAAAACAAAAGCCGGTATTGTTGGGATGAAAACAGATATGGGTGGAGCTGCAGCTGTTCTTGGAGCAATGGAAATTATCGGTGAGCTTAAGCCAGAGCAGAATGTCGTTGCTGTCATTCCTTCAACAGATAACATGATCAGCGGCGGGGCCTTTAAACCAGATGATGTTATTACATCGATGAGCGGCAAAACGATTGAAGTATTAAATACAGATGCAGAAGGTCGCCTCGTATTGGCAGATGCCATTAGCTATGCCAAGCATCATGGAGCCGAATATTTGGTAGATGTGGCAACATTGACAGGCGGAGTGATTACCGCTCTCGGCCTCCATACGACCGGAGCCATGACCAATAATGAGGCTTTATACGAGCAAGTATTAGAAGCAAGCATAGAAGCGGGAGAACAAATGTGGCAATTGCCGTTATTTGAAAGCGAGAAGGAGCGGGTCAGAAGCAGTAGAATTGCTGATTTGAATAATTCTCCTGGCCGGGAAGGGCATGCGATTGTTGCCGGGGCGTTTATCGGGGAATTTGCTGAAGATACCCCGTGGGTTCACCTGGATATTGCCGGTGCGGCTGTAACAGAAAAAGCTCATGATCTTGGTCCTGCCGGCGCTACCGGTGTCATGACCCGGACACTTGCCCTATTTGTGGAGCGGTTCGAGCCTTTAAAATAAGTGATCGACGATTCTAAGCCCTGTATCTACGGCCTAATATTTTTTAAGCCCACGCCATTTCCTCCTTTTTCGCATACAAAATAGTGTAGGCAAGTAGACATGAAATGGAGGTAATGCTTGAGTGTACCCTTATCGAAGTCCGTACCCAGTCGCCGACCAAAGATTTTTAGGCGGATTATGGGGATGGCCGCTAGCGATCGGCGGTCTAAGTTTCTTAGGAGGATTAATTGGCGGAGGAATTGGCGCTTGGGCAGCCAAGCCAGGGGGATTTGGCTACCCGGGATTTGGCTACCCGGGATTTGGCTATCCAGGGTTTGGTTATCCAGGATTTGGCTACCCGGGATATTATTAAATTTGTCACAAAAAAGCAGCTTCAAGTAGGAGCTGCTTTTTCCAATTTTTACGGAATAAACAGGAAATCGCCTCACAAACAGCGAATAGGTAATAATGTATCATTTACATTCTGGAGGAGAATTCGATGAAAGACACATTAATGGCAGCACTAGGAATTGAAATTACAAAATTGGAAAAAGGAAAAGTAGTCGCCACGATGCCTGTTGATGAACGAACCCGCCAGCCTTATGGCATTTTGCACGGGGGAGCATCTGTTGCTTTGGCTGAAACGGTCTCAAGTATCGGGGCTTATGAACTTTGTGATCAAGAAACTGAAGTAGTCGTGGGGCTTGAAATCAATGCAAATCATGTACGGCCAAAAGCAGATGGGGTTGTGACAGCCGTTGGAACCGTGTTGCATCAAGGCAGAACGACCATGGTATGGGATATCAAAATCACCGATGAACGGGACAAGCTTATTTGTGTTTCTAGATGTACCATGGCGGTAGTAAAACGAAATCGATCAAATGGAAGCAATTAAAGGAATGGTATAGATTACCTTTCCTTTTTCTTTCTATTGTTGAAAAAATTCAAAAAATTGATTTTAAATTCATGTTATAATGGATCATATAAAAATAGCAAAAAAGCACAATTTTTTGTACATGTTTTTCAATATAATGTAGTAAATATATTTCTGTTTAAAAGGTGGTGATCAAGATGAAAGCAAAACAGCAATATTTATTTATTGATTTTGAGTTTACAATGCCAGAACGAAATACAAAAATGAAGGATTTTTATGCGGAAATTATTGAAGTTGGTATTGTTGCAGTCGTTGACGGGCAAATCATGAAGCAATTCTCCTCATTTGTTACGCCGGTTAAATTCCCGAAATTATCAGAACGGTGTAAATCCTTCTTACATATTACACAGCAGCAAGTGGACTCCGGATTATCTTTTGATGAATTGATTCGCAAATTGGAGGAATTTAATCAGGAACACATCGAAACAACCATTGTAACATGGGGAAATATGGATATGAAGGTACTAAGGCAAAATTGCTTGGCAGCTAGAGTCGCCTTTCCATTCCAAAATACGAAAGAATTGGACTTGTCGATGGAGTACAAACGTTTCTTTGGCGACCAAAATCAAACAGGCCTTTGGAAAGCTGTGCAGGAATATGGCAAGGAGGGGACTGGACGGCATCACCGTGCACTTGACGATGCCTTAACTACTTATAATATATTCAAGCTTGTTGAAAAGGATAAACGGTATTTGGAAAAACCAAAACCAACTACCATTGGCGATCGGATTGACTTCTCCAAGTTATTAAATGAATTCGCATAAAAGGCCAAACCATCTTAAATGGATTTGGCCTTCCATATTTAAGACTTGAAATACCCTTCCTCTAAAGATTCCAAACATTGCAAGCTCATTTCGTCCCATTTGGAAGAATTTTCTTTTAGCTCCTCTTTCATTTTTGCAACTGCTTCCTTCAATGAATCCAGATAATTGGGGACTTCTCCTTCAAACGGCTTGACCATCTGCTTCGGAATATTTGTCTGCTCTCTGAAGCTGAGTGCCTTTCGTTCATGAAACATTTGTACATCGGCATCTTTTGGGTTGTGCAAATCTCCTTGCATTGGATGCTTCAGCACCGCAAGTACTCTTACTAAATAGGTTTGCGGCCGGACCTCTGTTATTTCACCAATATATTTCCCTGTTTTATAAATTCCTGTCACGACTGTTCCAATCTGCAAATCTTCCATAAACTCATCTCCTTGCTTTCATTTTATAATGAAAAATTATAAATTAAAAACATAGTGCAAAAAAATGGAGGGATGCTAATTGCGAAAAGGTTTGCCAATCCTATTCCTGCTAATGATGATATTGGCAGCTTGTGGGACAAGCACGAAAAAAGATACAGCAGAACCAAAGAAAGGAGATCAGAAGATGTCAAATGAAGCCTATCCTCAGCTGACAAAGGAAGTGACTGATCATGAGCGTGTCGTGGAAATGGAAACTTCCATGGGTTCTATAAAAATCAAATTATTTCCGGAATATGCTCCCAAAGCAGTAGAGAATTTTGTGAAACATGCACAGGATGGTTATTATAACGGCCTTATTTTCCACAGAGTGATTAAAGATTTTATGATTCAAGGAGGGGATCCGAACGGCAACGGAACTGGCGGCGAAAGCATTTGGGGCAAGCCGTTTGAAGATGAATTCTCCGATCATCTATTTAATCTTCGCGGAGCATTGTCTATGGCCAATGCAGGACCTAATACAAACGGCAGTCAATTTTTTATCGTCCAAGATAAAAAATTAGATCCATCGATGAAGAAACAAATGGAGCAGGCTGGTTATCCGAAGGAAATCATTAACGCATATGATAAATATGGAGGCACACCATGGCTGGATCACCGCCACACCGTGTTTGGCCAAGTCATTGAAGGGATGGATGTCGTCGATAAGATTGCCGCAACACCTGTTGATGCCAAAGACAAACCGAAAACGGATGTCACCATTAAAGAGATTAAAGTTTTGAAATAAGTTGGTTTGGAACATCTATAATTGCTATAATAAGTAAATAAGTCCTTTAAATAGAAGGGAAGGAAAATGATGTTCCAACTATTCGTACTGGCGGATTTTCTCTATTTCCCGAAGGATAAATCAGAGTACATCCCGGCAACGATCAGTCTTGCGGTTTTTATGATTTTGGCGTTTATTACAATGAGAATCATCATTAAAGTATCGAAACGTCAAGAAGAAAAGGCTAAAGAATTTGAAGAACAATTAATGAAAAACCAATCCGTTCAAAAGGACAGCCATTAGAAGTGCTGTTCTTTTTTTGTATAGGAAAAACGAAGCTAGTTCATACTATACGCAAATTGCCGATTGCGGGGGTTACATATGAAGAAAAGTTGGATCATCATTCCGCTCTTAATTTTTTCAGGTTGTATGAAAGCAGATATTACACACATGACTGTTAAAATGGTGAATACCGAGGGGAAGTCAATTGGCACTGTTAAACTGGTTGAGCAGCCAAGGGGTGTGGAAATGACTTTGGATTTAAAAGATCTTCCTCCTGGTGTTCACGGACTCCATATTCATGAAAAAGGAAAATGTATAAAGCCTTCTTTTCAATCAGCTGGTAAACATCTTAATCCGGAGCAGAAAAAACATGGCCTGCTTAATCCGGCGGGGGCTCACGCCGGCGATCTGCCCAATATAACGGTTCAAGAGGACGGCTCGGTAAAAGTGGACGTTTTGGCATCAAATGTGACGATGAAAGAGGGGAGAATTAATTCATTATTAACAAAAGACGGAACAGCGCTTGTGATCACTTCCAAGAAAGATGATGGGATGTCACAACCTTCAGGTAATTCCGGCAAGCCAATTGCCTGCGGGGAAATTTCAAACCATAAACAGAAAAAGTAGCAAGGCTTCTAACTAGCCGAAGTAAAGGCTGTTTCCTGAATGGAAATAGCCTATTTTACTTTTTATAGGCATAAGCTTAAGCTTATCCAGGTAGTTTGACATACACTATGGTTGAAAACAATTAGGAGGCGAAATAAATGGCAGAAAGACAATATTATGGAGGCTATCCAGGTCAGCCAGGTTACCCGCAAACAGGTTATCCTCATATGACAGGAAGCTATCCGGGGGCGGGGTACCCTCATTATCCACAAACAGGTTATCCACATATGGGAGGATACCCATATTGGCATCATCACCACCACCATCATCATCCGGGATATCCATACGGTACGACAGCTCCTCATACAGGCTATCCGTCAGGTTACCCGCAAACCGGTCAAACGCAGATTCCGGGACATTATGGCTATCGTAAAGGAAAAAAATAAGTATTATTCTGCTGACCTGTTCCCTTTTGGGGGACGGGTTTTTCTTCAGCTATAAGAATGAACACTTAATTTCGGTAAATAATAAAAACTGACCATGGAAATGGAGGCAAGACGAAAAAGTTGTATGAAATAAATTTTCGTTTATAATTAAAGGTATGTGAAATATTTTTCAAACAACCTGAAGGGATGATTTAAATTGACTAAGCAACAAATTGGCGTTGTCGGTGTAGGCGTAATGGGAAGAAGCCTTGCTTTAAATTTTGAAAGCAAAGGATTTTCCGTTTCTGTTTATGACTTATCCGCCGAAAAGGTAAATGAAATTCTTGAAACGCATAAAGGGAAAAATATTATCGGAACAACGAATACGGAAGAATTCGTTCAATCTTTGGAACGTCCGCGCAAAATTATGTTAATGGTAAATGCCGGTGTGATTACAGACAAAGCGATTGAGTCGCTCGTTCCTTATTTAGAGAAAGGCGATATCCTGATTGATGGCGGGAACAGCTTTTTCCAAGATACGATCCGCCGAAACAAAGAACTTGAAGAAAAAGGCATCCTGTTCATTGGTGCCGGAGTATCCGGCGGTGAAGAAGGAGCACTTAAAGGCCCTGCCATTATGCCAAGCGGACAAAAAGAAGCTTATGAGGCAGCAGGTCCGCTGTTAACAGCGATTTCAGCAAAGGTAAATGGCGAACCATGCTGTACATATATCGGACCAAACGGGGCTGGCCACTATGTCAAAATGGTCCATAACGGAATTGAATATGGAGACATGCAGCTTATATGCGAATCTTACCATTTAATGAAATCACTTCTCGGCTTATCGACCGATGAGCTTCATGAAGTATTTCAAGAGTGGAATAAGGGCGAGCTTGATAGCTATTTAATTGAAATTACGGCGGACATTTTCACGAAAAAAGATCCGGAAACAGGCAAACCATTAGTAGATGTGATTTTAGATACTGCCGGACAAAAAGGAACAGGGAAATGGACAAGCCAAAGCGCCCTTGATTTAGGGGTTCCGTTGTCCATGATCACTGAATCTGTATTCTCCCGCTTCCTCTCAGCAATGAAAGAGGAACGCGTTAAAGCAAGTAAAGTATTAAAAGGACCGAACCAAACGAAATTTGCTGAAAACAAGCAGGAGTTTATTGAACTGATTCGGAAAACCTTATATTTCAGTAAAATTATCTCTTATGCCCAAGGATTTTCCCAATTTAAAGTGGCTTCAAAGGAATATAACTGGGATCTTAAGCCTGGTGAAATCGCGAAAATCTTCCGCGGCGGCTGTATTATCCGTGCTGCATTCCTGCAAAATATCATGGATGCCTACGACCGCAATCCGAACCTTGATAATCTATTAATGGATTCTTATTTCCAATCCGTTACTGCGGATTATCAAGAAGCAGCACGTGAAGTGGTAGCAGCTGCCGTTAAAGCAGGAATTCCTGTTCCTGGTCTTTCCAGTGCCCTTGCTTACTATGACAGCTATCGTTCAGAAGTCTTACCTGCCAATCTCTTACAGGCACAAAGGGATTATTTTGGCGCTCATACCTATCAGCGCATCGACCGGGAAGGAACCTTCCACACAGATTGGCTCGGAAAATAATATTCGAAAACTCACCAGAAATGGTGAGTTTTTTTGTATACTAACATTAAGGAGAGGTGAGCTAGGATGGGATTTTTAGATGGATTAATGGGGAATGCATCAGAGATCAATGTGGCTGATATTCAACGGGAATTTGCTGGAATTTTAGCTCCTAGTGAAAAAATAGAGAAAGCATACAAACTTATTCGTGATTTGTTTATTTTTACGAATAAACGGTTGATTTTAGTAGACAAGCAGGGGTTAACAGGAAAAAAGGTTGAGTATCATTCCATTCCTTATCGGCATATTACTCATTTTAGTATTGAAACGGCAGGACACTTTGATTTGGATGCAGAATTAAAAATTTGGATTGCCGGTAATCCTGTTCCACTGCAAAAGCAGTTTAATCGAAATTTAAATATTTACGAGCTTCAAAGCATTTTGGCGGAATATGTGCTGTAAGTAAAGGTGATGAAGATGAGAAAAGAGGTTCAAACCCATTTGAAATATGTGGATATCCTAAATGAATGGAATCCGTTTAATTTAAAAAAAGGTAGCTATGAAACCGAAATTGCAGATTGTATACAGGCTATCCATGAATTAGACGATCCATTAAGGCTTGCGAAAAGGATTCAAAGCATTTACGAATTTTCATTTGAGGAAAAAATTCCACTGGAAAGCTGTTTAAAAACAGCGGGCGAATTACTGGCAGTTAAGGCAGAGGATGCATGTGAATTATTAGAAAACTGGCCGATTGGCGAGCCCGATAGTGCGAAGACAGAGGCCTAGTTGCACTTATGCCGATAGGAATGTTTTCTATCGGCTAAAAAAATGGACAGCTAAATCAATAGCCGTCCATTCAAAAAGGGGGGAATACTAGAAAGCTTGTACTTTAAGTATTTCCAGATTTTCTCTCCTATAAACATGAAAAGCAGAAAAAATAAAAAAGCGGCAATATACCGCTTTTTTAGTCTATATTTATATTATTGTAACCGAGTCGAGGCTGTATGAACTTCCAGTTGTTTCAAAAGTTCGGAGGCAGGGATATCTAAAACCGTGGAGAACTTTAAAATGGTCTGATTGCTTGGAATTTGCTCTCCAGATTCATATTTTTCAATCGTTTGTCTTCCTACCCTCATTTTTTGCGCCAGTTCTTCCTGTGTCATTTTCCGAAACTCACGGGCTTCCTTAATCGTTTGTCCGACCGAATTCATACGATTCACCTCTCATAGTCATTTTTCACTATTAAGTTTACCATAAATTTCATCTCTTTTCTTCCACCTTTTTGAACATTCTGTGAAAAAAACTCAGATCGTGCTTTTATTTTCCCCTATTTTAGTCAATGAAACCTAATTTTGATAAAAGATGCTCCTTATGATATAATTTTTTAATGCGTATATAGGGGTATAAAATATTTTTTTACTTAGGAGTGTTTGCATGACGGGAAAATTTGAAACAGGAAGTGTTATAACCGGAAAAGTGACAGGAATTCAACCTTATGGTGCATTTGTTGCGCTAGATGATCAAACGCAAGGTCTTGTCCATATTTCGGAAATTACGCACGGATACGTAAAGGACATTCATGACTTTTTGAAAGTCGGTGACGAAATTAAGGTTAAAGTATTATCAGTTGATGAAGAAGCCGGAAAAATCGGTTTATCCATCAAAGCAACAGAAGAGCCACCGGCACGGGAGAAAAAGCCACGCAGACGCCAAGCGGCTGCCATTATTTCAGAAGGCGATGAAGGCCAGCAAGGCTTCAATACGTTAAAAGAAAAACTCACAGAATGGATTGAACAATCCCAAAGTGAAGATTTAATTAGAAAATAGCTTTTTTAAAAAGTCTGGAGAGGGTTTCCCTTCTTCCAGATTTTTTTCGCAATTCTTCATTCTTTTCATGTGGTGGGCTACAATAAAAGCGTATATAGAATTACGTTATGGGTAGTGT
>NZ_BCUZ01000059.1 GCF_001591485.1 Neobacillus fumarioli NBRC 102428
ACACTACCCTAAAGCTTCTTGGGGTTAATTTGCCCTACACCGGTGATTCTAAACAAAAAAGAGCTGGAATTCAGCTCTTTTCCCTAATCTACTCTTCATCAAAAACTTTGACTTCCACCATTTTGTCACCATTTCGCATAGCTTTAACTGTATTAAGGCCAGAGGTTACTTGACCGAATACAGTATGAACGCCATCTAAATGCGGCTGGGATTCATGAACAATAAAAAATTGGCTGCCGCCGGTGTCTTTGCCAGCGTGTGCCATAGAAATTGCACCCGGTACATGTTTATGAGGATTTCCTTCTGTTTCACACTTTATCGTATAACCAGGTCCGCCCATCCCTGTTCCCGTAGGATCGCCTCCTTGGCTGACAAAACCCGGAATCACGCGGTGGAAGATAACGCCATTGTAGAACCCGCTATTAGCTAATTTTTCAAAATTCTCCACTGTTCCTGGTGCTTCATTTGGGAATAAATCAAACTCGATTTTTTTACCATTTTCCATTAGTATGTATCCTCTTTTCGCCAAAAAAAACACTCCTTTATGTAAAAAATCATTCTTATCATACACTTTCTACGCAAGAAAAGGAAGTACCTGAGTCAGCTGCCTATATATATTTCTTATAGATTGTGATAAGATCGTTCTAAGGGTCGCTTCCAAACATTTCGCTTGTTGCGGGACACTTAACCACTGTACGGATGGAAGCGGCCTCCAGTACAAAAGCCGGGATGCTAACCCTCGGCTTTTTACTCTGACTTCAGCCAATGAAAGTATAGGGTAATCACTGTTAAGAAAACCATATAACCAAAGAATGTGTAAACGTGCTCCCATTTGTTCGAATGAATGAAGAAGCCAAATTTCTCCGCCAGCCGTTCCAAAATCGACATTAGCAAACTGACAAACAGTATGATGCCGGCTTTTCCCCACTTATTCACTTGATGAATACAATAAGTAAACATCATTACAAAAATCGGAAGTCCCAGTAAAGTAAATATGATATTAATCGGAAAAATCTTGGGCAACAGCCGCAATGGAAACTGATACATTCCCTTACCGACACAAAAAAGATCTAAATAAGTACCAATTAACGAAGCAAGGACGGCACATGCTACATAATGCTTATTCCAAAAAATTAATCGTCTTTTTGGCAACGGCTGCAAGTTCGAGCCGTTCAAGTGTTTTACAGTATTCATGTTCAATCTCCCCATCAATGTTTATTTCGTCTCTCTCTAAATAATCCACTACACTAACATCGTCAAACCAATCTCCTTTTTCTGCTTCCGGCTGGCTGACATTTTTCCAAGCATTTTCAAGCTTTGGGCTGTAAATTCTTCCTGCTCCCTTTCTCAGCTGGCAGTTTTTGATGCGAAGTGGGAAGGGAAAGCCTGGAATCCCCTCTTTGATCTGATTGAACATATGCGGCCAATAATCTTTTCTTGAGCCAGTGTGGGGATGGGCTTTTGCCCATTTCACAGCCTGTGGTAAAAACTCCTGATCAAATAAAACGTAGTATAATCTTTTTCCCAATAAAATTCGTTCATGTAATGATTCAAACTGATGAAGGGTCTGTCCCTTTAATCTCCCAGATCCGTAGGGAAACAGAATATGATTAAAAGAGAGGAGATCTTGAAGGAAAAATTCAAATTTGTTAAGAACTTCTTTTTGATAAACAGGATTTTGTACGACTCTTTTTTCCAAATAGCTTTGTTCATTGATTACAAGGGCAATGCAAAGGATATAGGTATCGTGATTCTTCCAAAAATGATTCCAAATAGTTTCCATAAAGGTAGAAACATTTAAATAGGTTAATAAATAAAACAATGGTTTATTTTGTTTCAAACTTTCTTCATAAATAAGAAACTGTGGGTAGATATCTTGAAAAATCAGCCAATTGCCCCGCTCCAAAAACGTAAAAAACGAATTTCGTTCCTTTTTGGACAGTAATCTTGTTAAAAACTCCCCCTTTAAATCCGTCATGTTATACCCTCCATTCCGGGAGACCATATGTCCCAGAAAAGCCCATTCGACTTCCGAATAACGTAAATAAAAGTCAAGATAGGCTTTCGTTCTTGTTACGTTATTTAGATTATGTTCGGCTGTAACCAGCCTTATTTTCTCCAACAACTTCCGATCACCAAGTGTTAAGTGATGGGATGCTGCCGGGATGTTTTTGCTTTTTTGTTTGAGTTCATCCTTGATGCGATCTAGCGGCGTTTTCTTGAGGTTCCTTTTAAAAAAAATGGCAGATCCCTCCCAGAAACTAATTCTCTCAAAACATAAGGAATATGTATAGCCTAAGAATATTTTTTGGGAGAGGGATGAACCTTTGCATGATTGATATTACGAAGGGTAAGGATTGGCTAATTAAGACACTTAGAGGCGATCAGTCTCCCGACGGCTCTTGGAACTATCCATTTGAAACAGGCATATCCACAGATGCTTATATGATCATTTTATTACGGACATTGGAAATAGATGATGAAGAATTAATACTGGGACTTTGCAAAAGGATTTTAAGCAAACAGAAAAAAAACGGCTCCTGGAAGCTTTTTTATGATGAAGGAGATGGTAATCTTTCTGCTACGTTAGAGGCGTATTATGCGCTTTCTTATTCCGGATATTTTGAGAAAAATGACAAACGTCTAACAGCCGCTAAAAAATTCATCTTGGCAAATGGCGGGTTAGAGGAAGTTAGTATGTATACGAAAACCATGCTTGCAATTACTGGGCAGTATGTTTGGCCTGCCTATTCACCGCTTCCAGTTGAATTTATTTTATTGCCAAATAACTTCCCAATTAATTTCTATTCATTATCGATATACGCAAGGGCTAACCTTACACCTATAATGATCCTGGCATCCAACAAGTTTTCTTTAAAAACGAAAAAAAGCCCGGATCTGTCTGATCTGTATGTACGAAAAGAAAGTGAAAACGATTGGGTTCGATCGGCTGAACTTCGCTCCTTTTTATCTTTTATTGAGGAAGGGGTGAAAAATTTAATCGGTTTACCAACCCAACTCCGCCAATTAGCGATTGAACGGGCCAAAAAATATATGCTAGACCGAATTGAGCCGGACGGAACCTTTTATAGTTATTACAGCTCCACCTTTTTGATGATTTTTGCGTTAATGTCGCTGGGATTTAAAAAGACGGATCCAATCATAATACAGGCAATAAGTGGCATTATGTCTATGAAAACTGAAATCAACGGCCTGCCGCACATGCAATATACAACAGCCAATGTATGGAATACCTCCTTGATCAGCTATACACTGCAGTCAGCCGGGATATCGCCGGATGACCCGATGATTGTGAATGCTAATCACTATCTTCTCTCTCGCCAGCATCATAAATGGGGGGATTGGGTTATTCATAATCCAAACAGCCTGCCGGGTGGCTGGGGTTTTTCAAATATTAATACGATCAATCCAGATGTGGATGATACGACAGCCACACTTCGTTCCATTTCCAGGATTGTTCCGCCAGAACATGTTGCTTGGGAGCGCGGAATCAGCTGGTTATTATCAATGCAAAATGATGACGGGGGGTGGGCGGCGTTTGAGAAAAACACAGATTCTAAGCTGCTTGAGTTTTTCCCGATCGAAAAAGCCAAATATATGCTACTAGACCCCTCTTGTGCCGATTTAACCGGAAGAACGCTTGAGTTTCTCGGAAATTATACGAATCTGCCAAAGTCCCACACGATTATTAAAAAAGGAGTCCATTGGCTTCAGAGAGACCAAAGGAAAGATGGTTCTTGGTATGGACGCTGGGGTATTTGTTATATATACGGAACTTGGGCAGCCATTTCTGGTTTAGCAGCTGTCGGAATACCTCATCACGAGACAAACATCCAACTGGCTGTAAAGTGGTTACAGTCAATTCAAAACGATGATGGCGGCTGGGGTGAGTCATGCCATAGTGACAGCAAAGAAAAATATGTTCCATTATATAAAAGTACGTTAACACACACTTCGTGGGCCCTTGATGCGCTCATTACCGCCTCGGAAAAGCCAACCATTGAAATTCGTAAAGGGATCGAATATTTGCTGGAATCCCTTGATACGTACGATTGGACCATAGATTATCCGGCAGGTCAAGGAATGGCAGGAGCCTTTTACATTCACTATCACAGCTACCGCTATATCTTTCCGCTCCTGGCCCTGTTGCACTATGAAAACAAATTTGGAAAGTGATATATTAATCTTACATCAGCGGTTTTGCATATCGCTGATGTTTTTATTCTTAATTAAACTGGTAATATCCCGGGTACAATCGCTTCTGCCTGTACTCCCCAAGGTGCTCTTTTTCGGCCGCTAAATTCCAGATACACTCCTTTTCCAACATAACAAACAATGTGGGGCTTCAACTTGGTGATTTTATGTTTTAAGACTTCCCTACCCTCCAAATATTCTTCTTTTCCAATTTCATCGGCTGATTTAGTTGGTCTGGATACGATGTTCGTGATTCCGTAGCCCAATTCTAACAGCCGATTATCTTCCTCGGCCGTATATTTTCTCGGTGTTAGTCCAGATTCATACAGAATCCTCCAAAATCGATTATTGGGATTGGCAAAATGATGCCCTATTTGGCTCGATCGAATACTTGGATTAAATCCAACAAATAAAATTTGCAAGTTCTCTTTAACAAGATCTCGGACCGGTTTCACGGGAGTTCTCCTTTCCAAGGCAATACAGTAAAGTTTTCTTTTATTATAATCTTTTCAAGGAGATTCACCGTGTTTATTCAGAAAAAAGGTGAATTATTTCAAATAAATTTCTACACCTCGTAAAGAGGTAATAACACTTGCTAACAAACCGACTATTGAGACAATCAGCAACGAATAAAACATTTTCACTTCATGGAGAGTCAGAAGTCCGATTACAATGATCATGGCATCAATGACAAATAAGATGACACCAACATTTACCTTAGACCATTTAGAAATTAGCAGTGCAAGCAAGTCCATACCACCCGGACTGATATGGGCCCTTAACATGACCCCTACACCAATCCCGATAAGAGTCGCACCGATCATCACACTGATTATAATAGGCAATTGAATTGTTCCGTTTAATGGACCCAAAATTTCCAGCATGAAGCCGGAAATAATCGCACCCATTAAACCATTATAAAAATAAAGCGGGGCAGTTTTAAATGCAAATAGATACACAGGGATATTCAGTGCAATAAATGTTAAACCTGCCTTAACACCCCATAAGTAATTCAGCAATAAACTAATGCCAAAAAATCCACCATTTATTAAATGAAATGGCAGAATAAACCCATTAATTCCCACACCAATCATCGTACTTCCGAATCCGATCACTGCTAATTTCTTTCCCATACTACCCCTTCCTTGTCCTAGGTCTTATTAAACGTATATGAAAAACGGTCAGAGTTCATGCGAAGGCTTTTCAAGAATCAAAAAACGAAGCCTATGATAAGACTCCGTTTCTTTGTTCTTAAAAAAAATAGAGCCGTACTTTCCGGCTCTGACACTCTTAAAATGTATTATAAACATTAGCACATGTTTCTTCTGTCGGTTGATAAAAACAGTGCAGCTTATATCTGGAAACAAATGGCTGGTTATACCATCTTGATGGGCAATTTCCCGGAGGTCTGAAATACCAAAGACTGAATTTGGCAGGCCAAAATCTCTGCCCAGCGACAACTTTTCTCGCTAATCGCCGTTCCGACTCACGGGGTGCCTGATAAAAATATCCTTTTGTCACTGCTTCAAAGGCATGTGGTTGAAAGATCATTTGCGGGATCGTCCGCAGTCCTTTAAAGTCGGAACAATTGGCACGAATCCTGTTAATACCGACATTGCCGACTAAAAGTTCTCCAAACTTCCCTTCCCCTTCAGCCTCTGCTCTTAGTAATCTGGCTAATAAATCAAGGTCTGACTTTCTTGCCTTTACTACTGCCATAACGCCACCTCCAAACTAATTGCCTTATATCATATTCGGGAGGACGCGGGTGTTGACAGTTAATTTTGAATGACCCTTTCTTCTTAGTTCGTATTATTTGCATTGCTTGTTAATTTAACATTCACTGTCATGAGCTTTCCATTTCGATAAAGTCCAACTTTTACTGTATCGCCAATTTTCGCTTTTGTATAAAGAAACTTTCTTAATTCAGCTGAATTTCCAACAGATGTTCCATCCATAGAGACAATGATATCTTTTGGCTGGATTCCGGCACGGCCTGCAGCCGAATTTGAGTCAACATTTACCACTATCACACCATTCGACACGTTATTCGGCAGATCTTGGAGGTAGATTTGTGGAACCTGACTTAAATCAGCGAGACTGACCCCTAAATAGGGCCGCTCGATTTTTCCATATTTAATTAGTTGATTGACAATCGGGATTACATCATCACTCGGAATAGCAAAGCCCAAGCCTTCTACACCGCTTTCGGCAATTTTCATACTATTGATGCCAATAACTTGTCCTTCGGGATTAATCAAAGCACCGCCGCTGTTTCCCGGGTTAATTGCTGCATCCGTTTGAATAACAGTTGTTTCATAGTCTCCTGCCGATGTCTGAACCGAAATACTCCTGTTCGTAGCACTGATAATCCCTTGCGTTACGGTTCTGGAAAGTTCAGAACCAAGCGGGTTCCCAATAGCGTACACCGGATCACCAGGGCGAAGGGAGGAGGAAGTACCAAATGTTGCAATGGTATTGACATACTTCCCAGGGATTTTTAATACAGCCAAATCTGTCAAGGCATCTGTACCCACTAATTGCGCTGATGTTTTCGACCCATCATACAAGGAAACCTCCAGCTTATTGGCTCCTTCTACTACGTGATTATTTGTGACAATATAGGCATAACCGTCTTTTTTCTGAATAATAACACCGGAACCGGATCCTGTGTCAACATTTTGCGAGGAAGTCGTATTGCCAAAGAAATCCTGACTTTGCTGACGTTGATAGTTATCAATTCCGACAATTGCTTTGGAAACCCGCTGGACTGTATCGGCAATTGAATTTTGCGATGCCGTTTGAGTTGAAACCGGCTTGGCCTGTGAAACAGGCTGGGAAGCAACCGATACAGCCTGATTATTATTATCATTATTGAAATTTTTGATATAGTCTGTATGCGGAAGAACTGCCAAAGTTAAAACAGAACCGACAACTCCGGCTGCAACCATCGAAGTAAACCCTTTTACCGATTTCTTTAACTTACCATTCGGTTTCTTTTCAAACCGTTGATTGATCGGGACTTCTTCCGATAATTTGTTCGTCATTATGTTTTCATCCGAACTACTATCATGTGATTTCGTTTGATTATGTTCTATATCATCTGCTGTATTTCTATTATGTGCAGGAACTGATAAATCAACTGAATTTTCCTGTTCAAAATCTTTTTCGAAATTCATTTTTTCCAACTCCTTATAAGAAATCTATTAATTTCTTTAGGTTTACTATAACCGACAAATCTTAAAAAATTATTAATAAACTTTAAAGAGATTCGAAAAGATATAGGGATATATGATGGAACGAGGCTATCCCTAATTCTTTGCATTGGTTGGAAAGGGGATTTTTATAACGAATTTAGTCCCTTTTCCTTTTTCACTAAAAACATTGATGTCTCCATTATGGAGAAGAACCAATTGCTTCACAATCGAAAGGCCAAGACCGAACTCGCCATATGGATTGCTTGTCCTTGAAATTTCTGCCTTATAAAACCGATGCCAAATATTCTCGACCTCGCTCGGTTCGATTCCAATCCCGGTATCCTCCACCTCGATAATGGCGGCATTTTGTTCGTATCGTCCGCGAAGCCAAATTGTCCCATCAGTGGTAAATTGAATGCTGTTTTTCGTGATATTAATTAAAATTTGTAAAAGCCGGTCATAATCAGCATTGACGTATACATCCGGGGATGCCTCAACCAAGATTTGATTATTTTTTTCTTCTGCTTGAATATTCAATTGTTCCTGAATAATTTCCAGAACCTCCAGGACCTGAATATCTTCACGATACAACTGGATTTGATTCGAACGAATTTTGTCATAATCCAGGTTCTCATTCACAAGACGAATCAACCTTTTGGCCTCTTGAGAGACGAGGTTAATGCCCCGTTCTTTATCTTTATCAGGAATCATATTATTCTTCAATCCCTCTATTACCCCGCTGATCGTCGTTAACGGAGTCCTAAGCTCGTGGGAAACATCAGACATAAATTGACGTCTCCGGTTTTCCAGACTTTCGATTTCCTCCATATAGGCGTTAAGTTTATTGACCATATGATTAAAATCGTTTGCTAATTCACCAATCTCATCGAAATTGGCAGCATGAACTTTTACATTGTAATTTCCTGCAGACACAAGCGATGTAGCTTCACGGAGCCGTTTTATCCGTTTAACGTGAACTCGTGACAAAAACCAGCTTTGTAAAAAAGAAACTCCTAAAGCAATTAGAATCGTATACATTAATATTTTATTTATTTGGCGAATCATGGCACTGGAACCGCTGATCGGCGAAGTCAGAATAATTCCGCCGCCAAATTTACCATTATCAATAAATGGCAGTACCACAAACGTTACACCCTCTTGGCCAAATCGTTTGAAGTCTGCGTTAACAATCAACGTTTTCCCATTCGTGATTTCTTTCCACTCTGATTCAGATAGTCCATTAATGGTCGGTGCATGTTTGCCGACTGCATATATAGTACCTTCTTGGTCAAACATACTGAAGCTCATATTTCTTGCGACTAAAACAGAACTGTACTGGTTGATAATTTGATTGGTGGAAAAAGGGGATCCTTTCATATCTGCCAAGATCGCCTTACCATATGATATAAGTTCATCCGCTTTGTTCTGATAGACTAAATTTTGAATGTAATGAGCAAATAAAAGACTTAATAATAAAAAGGCAACTAGTATGATACTAATATGACTAAAGAACTGCTGGTAAAAATATTTAAACTTCATCTGCTTTAATTGAATCATCAAACTTATACCCTACTCCCCATACAGTATGGAAGAATGGCTGTCCGCTTATTTCGACCTTTTTCCGCAGCCGCTTAATGTGAACATCCACTGTCCGTTCATCACCGTAAAACTGATAGCCCCAAACCCGTTCCAGCAGCTGCTCTCTTGAGAAAACCTGACGGGGATGTTCGACCATATAATAAAGTAAATCAAACTCTTTCGGGGTCAGATTTGAAATCGTTGTTCCATCCACCACCACTTCTCTCGTTGTTTTATCCACCTTAAAATGTTCTGTTTGCAAAATACCATTATCTTGATTATTTGGCACCTGCGCTTGAAAGCGACGGGTAACCGCTTTAATTCTCGCCATAAGTGTCAACGGGCTGAACGGTTTTGTCACATAATCATCTGCTCCCATTTCCAGCCCAAGAACCTGGTCGGATTCACTATCTTTTGCAGTTAACATAATAATAGGAACGGTAAACTTCTCTTCCCTGATTTTACGGCAAATCGTCACTCCGTCCATTCCTGGAAGCATCCAATCGACGATAAGAGCATCCCATGTACCTGATTTAAATCGTTGGTAGCCCTCAAGTCCGTCGTTGACAAATACCCCTTCAATCCCTTCTTTTGCAAAAAACATTTCAATCATCGAACAAACACTTTTATTATCTTCAATCACTAAGATTTTCAAGATTTCATCTCCTTGCATTAATTGGCGTTTATGCCTCCATATATGAAATTAAGGGGTTATTGCTTCATGTAGACAAAAATTCTGTCAAAAACGGATTTCTTGTCCTCATAACCCCTTCATGCGGAAAGAACTTATTTGCACCATCCCGTCCATATAAAAAACTCCTCTTTCTATTAGTGTAATCAAATTATGTCACATATCAAACCTTCTGCCTAAATCTTCCCAACTAATTAATAGTTTGTTCATAGTTTTTTAATAAATAAAAACCTTGAACGGTCAATGTTCAAGGCATTTTCGTAAAAATAAATTTTTAAGACAGGTACACCTCACCCAGTACGTTCTTTCCATTTAAACCATGCTGAAACATCCCAATGACGTAGCTGTTTAAACCTACAAAGCGCTGGTCGATTGTCAGCCCTTTTTGGAATCGGTAATAAATTGGCTGAATGATATCGTTAATTGTTTTGAATTCCCTTTAAAATCATTTCAACAAAAATTTCCGACACTTCATAGTCCGAAGCGCTGCCATTTGGATTAAACCATTGGTAGCTCCAATTGATCATTCCCAATATTGCAAAAGCAACAATATCGGCCTTCAAATCTTTGCGGAATTCACCCTTTTCCATTCCTTCTTTTAATAAATCTTCAATATTAAAGCGGAATTGGTCGCGTTTTGGGAGGATGACGGCAAGCCGGTCATTGCTTAAATTTTTCATCTCACGAAAAAAGATTTTTGCTGCCGAACCGCGCGTTTTTATATCGGAGATCAGCATATAGACGATATCAAATAGCTTTTGTTTACTTGATTTGGTGTTGTCATGCAATATTTCTTCCTGCCTGAGAAGCAAATCATTAATGTACCCATGGTGGATATCCATTAGCAGCTCTTCTTTACTGGAAAAGTAATAGTAAAAAGTCCCTTTTGTTACTCCAAGGGCATCTACAATATCCTGAATGGATGTTTCACTAAAACCTTTCTTTTCGAATAAACGGATACTTTCTGATGTTATTTTTCCTTTCACTTTATGTCCTCACCATCTCTAATATATCTATTAGGAATTATATCATATCCTTCTTCCCTTTATAGAAATTCGTAAAACTTTACTGGTCTCTTTCTTCCTAGTCACCCAAAGTGTTACGTGCTTCTTCCTGCAAAGCCCTTCTTGAGATTCTATCAACCTCGGTTTTCGACAGTTGTTCTACTAAAATATGAAAACAAACTTCACTTCTTTATACCAACCAGTTAGTATGTGTTATAATAATTATACATTTAAAAAAACAAAATTCAAATATTTTCTTAATATTCTAATTACGCAACAACATAATCATTCTTACATTTTTGTTCTTGCCATTACATGAAACTGCTATAAAGCGCCAATATTAAAATGAGGTGGTTTCATGTATAAGATTTTCTCTGGTGTATTCAGCCTGTTACTATCCATTCAATCCGTTAACTTTTCTGAAAGCTTAACTATTACAAAAGACGGAAAGCCCATCACGACGATCAACCGTACGGACTTTTTTAACCCATATGTTGACTTGCCGATTATAAACCGGAAAAAATATCGTCAATTTTTGGAACAATTGAATAAAAAAATTTACCTTCCTGCAGAGAATGCTAAACTAGATGAACATGGAATTATTATTCCAGAGAAAGTAGGGGCACAGCTTCATGAGCAAGTATTAACAGAACAAATTTATGCTTTTTTTTATAATCATAAAACTGGCAAATTGGAAATTCCAATTATCCCGAATTATCCAAAGGTCGATAGTGAGCTGCTGAGCCAAATAAATAGCTTTCGAATTGGGAGTTATGTTACATCATTTAACCCGCAAAATAAGAACCGGACAAATAATATCCGCCTTGCAGCTGAAGCCATTAATAATTCAGTTGTCTTTCCGGGTGAGACATTTTCCTTTAATAAAACGGTCGGCAAACGTACGGCTGATAAAGGATATTTACCTGCACCTGTTATTGTAAGAGGAGAATTTTCGGAAGATATTGGCGGCGGTATTTGCCAGGTGTCTTCGACATTATATAATGCAGCTGATAATGCAGGGATGACAATTGTTCATCGATACTCTCACTCAAGTAGTGTTCCCTATATTCCACCCGGACGGGATGCGACAGTAAGCTGGTATGGTCCTGATTTTGAATTTAAAAATGACTATAAGCAGCCTGTTTTGATTCGAGCCAGGACACTTGGACATTTATTAATTATCAAAATATATTCTTCCGACGGAATCGAATTTACCCCACGGAAAGTCCCCAATCCTCCGATCAACTAAGAAAAGCGCAAGCGCCTTGGTCAGCCCCGACGGGCAAATGTTCTTCTGCCCTAAAAGTCTGGTTTTTGAACTTTTAGGGCAGAAGGTTATTTGACCCCGAGAGGCTAGGCGCTGGAGCTGGACAATTCTCGAAGTCAAAATTTCTTTACTACTAAAAAAGTCCGCAAAAAGCGCGGACTTTTGTTTTTACTTTTTATTTTGATTATTGTTTATTGCACTTGATAAAAGCTCTTCAGAAAACTCTGTTAATGCTGCATTATCCATATTTCCTACGTTCATTTTTGGCCTTATGTTCAACTTTGGTGTTATATTACGGATTGCATTACTAAAAGGAAGCACATCATTATTGTTCTTGCGTCTTCCCCGTGTGATCCCAAAAGCGGCAGCACTGATGCTGATTCCAAGCCCTATTAAAGACGCCCACATCGTTCCACGGCGTTTCCGTTTAGGCATGAACAAATTGGCAAACGGCAATTTTCTTAAATTATTCATCCTAAAGAACCCCTTTTACATAAAATTTGAAAGGGAAGAACCCTTTCATTTGCTTAATTTGTGCTTATTCGTAAAGAATATAATAGAATTTCGCCGACAAATTTGTCATTTTGTAGAAGGGGTATGACCATAGAGCAAATAGAGCTTCTCTTTTGATAATAATAAATATGACAATTTATGTTTATGGAAATTTTTTAATGATGAACTTGAAAGCCAAAAAATTGGCAGCTGGCCTATTCTTTTGAATAATCGGTACAATCGGCTCTCAGGAAGAAAACATTCAAACCCTAGCGCCTGAACTCCTTTATTTAATGTGGTAATTCCGATCACTCCCTTTATATACCTCTCCTCGGGATGATCCTTTAAATATCTTGCCAGTGCCGGCATAGAATGTAAAACCTGACGATACATAAGCCTTGCACGTTTAAGTTCATTTTTTATTTTTCGTGATTCATTCAGCATCCGGACATTGTGCAAATGAATTTTTAACAAAAAATCATTTTTGCTAATTCTTGTACCGTCTGAAAGAATTAAGGTTTTCCCTTTGTATTTTGTAATTCGGACACGAAAAACGTTAGATGTTTTATTAACATCGATATAGTGCAATCGGGAACATAAATAAAACAATGGATCCATAAATTTCCAAATCCATAATATAGTCAGACGAATCCCCACACCCCTACACTCCATTCCAATCATTTCTTTCATAATATAAGTTTTCTCAATTTTACTACGGTAATGTAAGAGTATGAAGAAGAATTATGAAAATAAATTTAGGTTGTGAACCTCCCGTAAGCCGTTTTCATATGATGCAAAAAAGATTAAAGGTGGTGCCCAATGGGAGGTTTAACCTATCTTGACTTTTTGGCGAAATTTGGTATTGGCGGTGCTCATCCCGGCGGATTTCTTTTAACAAAAAATATTCTAGCACAAGAAAAAATTCCATCAGGCTCCCTGATTTTGGATGCCGGGTGCGGAACCGGACAAACGGCAGCCTACCTATGCCAAGAATATCAAACAAATGTAGTGGGTCTGGAAATTAATAGCATTATGGTAGAAAAAGCAAAGAAGCGATTCCAAAATTTACAGCTGCCGATTCAATTAGTGCAAGGATCTGTGGAAAATATTCCGTTTGCCGATCAAACATTTGATTTTATCTTATCAGAATCGGTCTTAGCTTTCGTCAATAAACCACGAACCTTAAGAGAATTTTATCGAGTTTTAAAAAAGGGAGGTCGTCTAATTGCTAATGAGATGACGATTAATACCCCTGTCAGCAAAGCAGAAGAAGCAGAAATTAAGGAGTTCTATGCGATTGATTCATTACTTTTGGAACATGATTGGAAAACTCTATTAACAGAAACCGGCTTCCAAAACTTTCATATTCACTCATTAAAGCTGGATCTTCTTCAAGGAAGCCCCGCGCAGGAATTTAATTTCTCACAAGGTTTTGAGCCCGAGTTGTTTAACATACTAAATCAGCATGGAAATATGCTTGTAAAATATCATGACATTTTAAGCCATAGGGTCATGACCTGTACTAAATAAAAGCAAGATCTCCTCGTAAGAAAGTAAATAGTTTTTTACTTTCTTACTGGCTTAAAAAAAGGAGAAGAATAGGTGATTTACTCTTTCATCCACACTCACCCTTTCATAGGTTATAGCAAGTACATCTTGAAAGGAGAATTCACCAATGCAGCTGGATTATGAAAGTGCACGCCGGTTAAAAGGAGAAATAATTAAATTTAAAAATAAAGAAGGTAAATGGGCTATTGGAAGAGTGACAAAAGTAAGAAAAGATGGTCTTGAAATTGAGGAATTAACAACTCCAGAGCCAGGTGACGGATATGGTTATGGATGCTGGGGGCCATTTTGGAGACCGCCGGTATTCTTCCCGTTTGTTGGTTTCGGTATCGGCTTCCCGTTATTCTGGTAAAGCAAGTATGTAATATACTTGCTT
>NZ_BCUZ01000060.1 GCF_001591485.1 Neobacillus fumarioli NBRC 102428
AACCACCTCTTAGGTGGTTTTCTTTGTTTTTTTGATTAAAAAGTAAATAGCCGCAATTACAAGGGCAGCGATTAAGATTGGCAGTGTGTACGCATGGGCATATTCTTTAATATGGGTCCAATTCTTCCCTAAGACATGTCCCAAGTAGAGAAAGAGGATGGTCCAAGGCAAAACCGCTGCAACGGTGTAAAGAATAAAACGGGCGATCGACATTTTCGCAATCCCTGCAGGAATTGAAATGGCGTGTCTGACGACGGGAATAAAACGAGCAGAGAAGATAACGCCTGCACCGTATTTTTGGAACCATTGTTCGGCAATATCGATATGCTTTTCTTTTATGAGGATATACTTCCCGTATTTTTTCAAAAATGGACGTCCGCCATAATACCCAGCCCAATATAAAAACAGCTGTGCTATCGTACCTCCGATGACACCGGCAATGATCGCTGCGGGATAATTAAATTGTCCCTGGGCAATCATATAGCCTCCATAGGCTAACACAAACTCACTGGGGATAATTTCAATCATTAACCCTAATGCAATTCCGAAATAGCCTAGTTGGGCCAAAAATTGTAAAACAGAGAAAATAAACTCTTTCATGCTCCACCTTCACTTATCACATAATATGCATCTGTTTTATTGTATAACAGCCTGTCTTATTATGGAATATATATGTATTTGATCATAGGATTCATGCTAACAAACAAGCGGTATTTCTACAATAAAATTAACAATTGCAACTGTGTTAAATAAAGCTTATTATTTGTAAAAGAATTGAAATAAGTTTTGCCTATAATTTTGATAAAATGAGAAAGAATTGATTTTGTCCTGTTTAGGTGACTAGCCTTTGAAAGTGTAAACAGCTGTGGAAGCTGATCAAGTCACTAATGCTTTTCTACTATGTTTGATCGGAGGAGTTTGATTTTGAAAAAGCATCATCAAGACCTACGCGAGCTTATCTATGTTCATTTAAATCAGACCGACCAATATGTCATTTCGCATGGTATTGAATTCACTGAATTTGTTGCTGCTTTTTCTGGAACTTTAAATAACCTGCTGCTGCTAAAATCTGCCTATGATGATGCTGAATTTAACATGCATACACAGCTTGATTATTGTCCGGAAGAAAGAATACATAAATTGGCTGCAGAAGATGTATATGGATACGGGGATTTTTGCTGGATTGACTTTATTGAGGAAGAGGTATTAAATGAGCTAACAGGCCAGGAAATGGCCGAATTATTATACTTAGGGCATTATAAGCATCATTTAAAGCTCCCCTTTTATAATAAGCTGGGAAATCGGTTTGTTTATCTGGCGCATGATGATGGCTGGTTTAACAAGATTTATTACCGGACATTTAAGGACTTTTTTCACTTGCTAAGCGAATCCATTTCCAATAAGCTGTTGGAGCTGAAACCGGAGAAGTCGCTTCTTGGCTTGAGAAAAAAGCGTACCATTCCCAAAGTGAATAAAGAAATTCTTCTTTCATTAACACCGTTTATTAAAGAGGGGGTTTGCATTTCGCTGAAAGATACGGATCATCAGCGGACAAAGATAGAGATCCCCATTTGGGTGATGGGTGACTTTATGAATATGGACGATATGTGTGAAGAATACCTTTATGTATCGAAACAGCCGTGTCATGCGAAAATCATCCTCGATAAAAAGTCTAGAGAATGGAAAATGGCAATTACCTGATTCTCCTGGAAATGGGGGATTTTTTTCGGTTTGTATACTAAGGAAATGATCCTTCACCTCAAGTGAACTCACGGCAAATTGGCTGGTTTGAAACAAGCATATACCTCATAAAATGATCAATAGTGAAAAACATACAAAAGGGATGCTGTCATTTCCTTTCTGCTTGAATAAAGTGTTAAAATAAAACGTGAATGAGTAAATGGAGGGTCCCACCTATGAAAACAAAATTAGGTTTATTATACGGAGGAAAGTCTGCCGAGCATAAAGTATCATTACAGACAGCACTTGCCGTCATGAAAGCGCTGGATGTTGAAAAGTTTGAAATTCATCCAATTTACATAAACGAAGAAGGACGCTGGATCAAAGGGCCACAGCTCGCAGGTCCGCCGGAAACCATTAAGGCACTTGAATTTTCGGCAGCCGGCCAATTATCGCCATTATCATTGGCACCGGCTCTGTTCAATGGAGAAAGACAGGGAGAAGATGGGCTTGATGTGATTTTTCCGCTGCTGCACGGCCCGAATGGAGAAGATGGAACCGTACAGGGGTTATTAGAGCTGCTCAATTTGCCTTACGTTGGAAACGGTGTACTGGCTTCCGCAGCGGGGATGGATAAAGTGATCATGAAAAATATCTTTGCCCAGGCGGGCCTTGCACAAGTAAACTATGTTTCTTTTATTAAAAGTGAATGGGAAAAAGCAAAAGAAGCAGCATATGGCAAAGTGGAAGAGGAGATTGGCTACCCTTGCTTTGTCAAGCCTGCAAACCTGGGCTCGAGTGTCGGGATTAGCAAATGCCGAAGCCGCTCCGAATTAGAAGTAGCATTTGTAGAAGCATTCCAATTTGATCGGAAAGTGATTGTGGAAGAAGGAGTTACGGCTCGTGAAATTGAAGTCGGGGTTCTTGGTAATGATGCGCCGGAATGTTCTGTTGCGGGTGAAATCGTTCCGAAAAAGGATTTTTACGATTATAAAGCAAAATATGAAGACGGCGACACCGCACTGATTATCCCGGCTGATATTACGGATGAGGTATATGCTGAAATCAAGGATATGGCAATCCGCGCTTTTAAAGCATTGGATTGTTCTGGACTGATTCGGGCAGATTTCTTCTTAACAAAAGACGGAAAAGTTCTAATCAATGAGGTCAATACGATGCCGGGCTTCACCCCATTCAGCATGTTTCCTCTGTTATGGAAACATACGGGAGTAGAATACCCGCAGTTAATTGAACGCCTGGTGGATTTGGCGATGGAAAGACATACCGAGAAACAGCATATTAAATACACTTTCTAAGAAAAGCGCAAGGCGCCCGCCTAGCGGCGACAAGCACAAGACGATCCGGCGAGAAGGCTGCTTTTTAGCCTTCTTGACGGATCGTCTTGTGACCTCGAGCCGCTGGCGCCTGGAGCTAGACAATTCTCGAAGTCAAAATTTATACTTTCTTTACTTCTAAAATATAAGCGAATCTGGACTTTAGAAAAAAGCAGACACGGCGTGAACCCGTGTCCGTTTTCTATTTTAAAATGGAGGTTAGCAATAGATGATAAGACGATCCTTAAAGCAGATTGCCGAAATGGTGGCTGCAACGAATGATATTGCCCCGTTTGCTGATCGTATGGTTGCCGGGGTTACGATTGATTCTCGAAAAATAGAAGCAGGCAATTTATTTGTTCCATTTAAAGGAGAACATGTGGATGGTCATCAATATGTCGCAGATGCAATCCAAAAAGGGGCAGCTGCTGCCCTTTGGCAAAAGGATGTGCCAAATCCTCCGGTTGATTTGCCAATTCTCATTGTAGATGACTGCCTTACTGCCTTACAGGAACTTGCAAGAAAATATCGCAAGGAATTAGACATAAAAGTCGTAGGAATTACCGGAAGCAACGGGAAAACTACAACAAAGGATATAACGGCAAGTCTTTTATCATGTAAATATAAGGTTCAAAAAACAGAAGGGAATTATAATAACCATATTGGTCTTCCGTTAACAGTCCTGGGGCTAGATGAGGATACCGATATTGCCGTTCTCGAAATGGGAATGAGCGCAAGAGGTGAAATTGCCTTTTTGACAAAACTGGCTTGTCCAGATGCAGTTGTGATTACCAATATTGGAGAGTCTCATCTGCTTGATCTTGGTTCAAGAGAAGGAATTGCCGAAGCCAAACTTGAAATATTGCAAGGGCTGAAAATCGGGGGGCTTGCCGTCCTGCATGGCGATGAACCATTGTTAATGGACAGGATTCACGGTATTGAAAGCCATATTCAATTACAAACTTTTGGACGCAGTGAAAACAATGATTTCTTTCCAATAGACATTACTCAGTTAGGCAGGGGAACGCGCTTTACGATTAATGCGTCTGATGAAACGTTTGAAATGCCGATCTTAGGTACCCATAATATTTTAAATGCACTTGCAGCAATGCTGATTGCCCGTCATTTTAAGGTATCATTTGAAGACATCAAAGAAGGGTTAAAAGGAATTAAATTAACCAATATGCGGATGGAGCTGGTGGAAGGCAGTCATGGCGAAAAGATTATTAATGATGCCTATAATGCTAGCCCCACATCCATGATGGCCGCTATTGAATTAGTATCAAGCCTTGAAGGATATGAACGAAAAATCCTTGTACTCGGTGATATGCTGGAGCTTGGCCCGGAGGAAGAACAGTACCATTTGCGTATTGGTGAAGGTTTGGATCCATCTAAAATAGATTTTCTGTTCACCTATGGATCACTCGGGAGACGTATTGCTGAAGGTGCAAGACCGGTATTAGGCGACGAGCGTGTATTTTCCTTTTCGGATAAAAATGAACTTCACCAAAAATTAAAAAAATATGTAAACAACAAAACATTGGTGCTTGTCAAAGCCTCCCGCGGAATGAAATTAGAGGGAATTGTCAAAGCATTACAATCATAATCTTAGTCTTATATATAGACAGACTTTGTATAGATTTGCATTTAATCTATATTAATGGTATGATTATTGGCAACGTGTCTAAAAGACTTTGATCAAGGCATACTCCTTTGGAGGAATGTCTTTTTTTTGGTAAAATAAACATGTTGCCTAGAAACAGATTGTAAATGGGTATAGATTTAATAGGAAAGATAAAAAATATTTTTACTATATATAGATGAAGGAGAATGAACATTGACGAAGTTTGAAGATTTAGGAATAAGCCAAGCGACGCTGAATGCTGTGCTTAGGATGGGCTTTGAGGAGGCTACCCCGATCCAGGCACAAACGATTCCGTTGAGCTTAGAAAATAAAGATGTGATCGGTCAGGCTCAGACCGGGACAGGAAAAACAGCTGCATTTGGCATTCCATTAGTGGAAAAGATAGATACCCATCGAGAGGCGATCCAGGGAATTATTATTGCCCCGACACGGGAATTGGCGATTCAAGTATCTGAGGAGCTTTATAAAATTGGCGCTGGAAAACGTGTACGCGTACTGCCGATTTACGGCGGACAGGACATCGGCCGCCAGATCCGCTCCTTAAAGAAATCGCCGCATATTATTGTAGGCACCCCGGGCCGTCTTATCGATCATATTAATAGAAGGACAATCCGGCTTGATCATGTTCAAACAGTCATCCTAGATGAAGCGGATGAAATGCTGAACATGGGATTCATTGAAGATATCGAAGCGATCTTGGCGGAAATTCCGGAAAACCGGCAAACATTGCTATTCTCAGCTACCATGCCGGCGCCGATTCAGCGGATCGCAGAAAAATTCATGAAGGACCCAGAAATTGTCCGTGTGAAAACAAAAGAAATGACGGTTCCATCCATTGAGCAGTATTACTTGGAAGTACAGGAAAAGAACAAATTTGATGTGTTAACAAGACTGCTGGATATCCAATCGCCGGAACTTGCGATCGTGTTTGGACGGACGAAACGCCGTGTAGATGAATTATCGGAAGCCCTAAACTTAAGAGGTTATACGGCTGAGGGAATCCACGGAGATTTGAGCCAGGCGAAACGACTTTCCGTTCTCCGTAAATTTAAAGAAGGAACCATCGATGTGCTGGTTGCAACAGATGTTGCCGCACGCGGCCTCGATATTTCCGGCGTTACCCATGTATACAATTTTGATATTCCGCAAGACCCGGAAAGTTATGTACACCGTATTGGTCGTACAGGACGTGCTGGTAAAACAGGGGTAGCGATGACATTCATCACGCCAAGAGAAAAGCCGTATTTATTTGTTGTGGAGAAAACGACAAAGCGGAAAATGGAACGAATGAAGCCGCCAACTCTTGATGAAGCACTTGAAGGCCAGCAGCGTGCAGTGGTTGACAAGATTGAGCAAACAATCGAGGAGAACAATCTGCAATTTTATAAAGCGGCAGCAGACGAACTGCTGGAAACATACGATGCCTCCACAGTAGTCGCCGCCGTGTTAAAGATGATGACTAAGGAGCCGGATACAACTCCGGTTAAACTGACAGAAGAGCCGCCGCTGCCATCCAAGAAAGAAAGAAAGCCATTTGACCGCGACCGCCGGAGAAGAGATGATTCCCGCGGAAACTTTGACCGCCGAAAGAAAGCTTCCGTTAGATCTAGAAACGGAGAAAAACGAGCAGGTGGCAAATCGAAATCAACAAGCTATAATCATTAAAGGAAAAAGAGCGTGGATATAAAGGTCCAGGCTCTTTACTTTTGTGCGATTAAACCAATAATGGCAATGATTATAATGGCGCCCCAAACAATGACTTTGAGTGGGGATTGAAAGGATAATCTTCTTTTCTGGGTCCCAGCCCAATAGGAAACCTCCTTCATCGAGTGGGAGAAATCATTTTCATTAAAATAAGCAATAGTACCGAGTAAAAATCCCCCTAATAATCCGAAAAGATGGGCAGTAATATTAATATTTGGCTGCAAAAAGGTCATAATGAAACTAATAATCAAAAGAGTGATGATAATTTGTGAATTTTGCCGTGACAGCAGATTTTTTCGAAACATGATGATACTTACATAATAACCGAATAAGCCGAAAATCGCTCCGCTTGATCCGACATGTGTATAGGTCAGCGATTCGAACAGGAACGTAGCGGTATTAGCAATGATTCCGGAAAGAAGATATACGAATAAAAACCTTCCACTGCCGATCATGCGCTCGAGTGCTGGGCCAAAAATGACAAGCGAAAAACTATTAAATAACATATGGGAGAAACTGCTGTGCATAAACGTTGGAGTGATCAGCCGCCAAAATTGCCCTTCCTTAATATACAAATTCACACCAGAAAAGGTTTCAATGAACCAAATATTAGGGAATATTGGTAAGATAGTACAAAGATATAAAACAATATGAATGGCAACGATCGTGGACACAACAGGATAAAGCCGCAGATAGTCCCAAAAGTTTTCTGTCCTGGTAAACATACCCTTATCACCTCTTATCTATCATAGACAGATTTATTATCTTGTACACTATTATGATGGCAGAAAAATATATAGAAGGAGAAAAAGATGATTACAGGAATTGGTATTGATATAATCGAACTCGCCAGAATTGAAGAGCTTTTAGATAGGCAGGGGAAATTTGCTGATCGTGTATTAACTGTACTTGAAAAGGAACGGTTTGAACAATTATCGGCAAGAAGACGAGTGGAATTTTTGGCAGGAAGATTTGCAGCGAAGGAGGCATTTGCGAAGGCAGTGGGAACAGGAATCGGCAAAGAATTGTCGTTTTTGGATATTGAAATTAAAACCGATCATATGGGGAAACCGTTTTTTTCTAAACCAGTAACGAAAGCGCATTTATCAATTTCACACAGCAGGGATTATGCAATTGCCCAGGTCGTGATTGAAGCGTAAAATTTGATCCTCATCTTGTCTTCATCCTTAGCATATTTCGAATGGTTGTCTCATATATTCATAGGGAAATAGGAGAGACAAGGTCAGCCTGATTCCCTGCCTTTCTCTTCTCAATCTAATGAAATGAGACAAGAAGGGGTTGAAGGAATGAGGAAAAAGTTATTGCTGCTTATGTCTGGGCTGATGGTCATCGTGCTTACTGCCTGTGGCACCAAATCCCAAGGTGATGTGGTAAAGGATTTAAAAAATAAACTGGACGACTTAACCAGTTATAAGGCCGATGCCAAAATGACGTTGAAAATGGGTTCAGATACACAAGTTTATAATGTGGAAATTTGGCATAAAGATCCGCTCTTTTATCGGGTCAATTTGAAAAACGCCGCAAAAGATCAAAGTCAAATGATTTTACGAAATGATGAAGGGGTATTTGTACTGACCCCGGCATTAAAAAAGAGCTTTAAGTTCCAAAGCGATTGGCCGCAAAACAGCAGCCAGGCCTATTTATACGAATCACTGATAAAGGATATCGTTGCGGATAAGGATGCCAAGTTTTCCTCCACTAAAGACTATTATGTCTTTGAGACAAAAACCCGATATCAAAATAATAGCATGCTTCCGTACCAAGAAATCAAACTGAACAAGCGGGATTTATCACCAGCTGTCGTAAAAGTGATGGATACCGATCATAATGCGCTCGTGACAGTTGAATTCACAAAAGTGGATTTTAACGCTAAGTTTAACAAGGACGATTTCGATATGCAAAAGAATATGACCCGTGCGGAACTCGGCATGCCGGCAATGGCCAAGGGAGGCGATCAAGCCTTTACAGTTAAGTATCCAACATATGAATTGAAAGGGACTAAGATGATCAGCGACAAAGAGATGAAAATTGAAGACGGTACAAGAGCGGTACTTACCTATGATGGCAAGAAGTCGTATACACTTATAGAGGAGAAAACAGCCGCGAAAACTGCTTCCATTGTCCCGACTAATGTGGAAGGTGACCTGGTCAACTTAGGTCCAACTATTGCAGCAGTAACAGACCACTCGATTACCTGGTCCCAAAATGGGGTCGATTATATGATTGCTTCCAAGAATCTTACCAGAGATGAAATGATTCGAGTAGCACAATCCGTTCAAGGCGAAGCCGTGAAATAAAGTATGCTCCTTTTTATGCAGGCTCATGAATTTGGGCCTGTTTTTTCTTTCCTTTTTGTAAATAATAGGATATAACCTAAATTCTACACGTGGTTAGGTCAATATGCTAAAATGAATTAATATGTTTATTTTACATTAGCAGGAAGTGAAAGTATGAACGAGCAAGAAGATTTTTATCGTGATACATGGGCGGAAGTGGATTTAGATTGTATTTCAAAGAATCTCACCTCCATTAAAAACCTTTTGCCGGATGGAGTAGACATTTTTGCTGTTGTGAAAGCCAATGCATATGGCCACGGGGACATACATGTGGCAAAAACGGCACTTGACGCGGGGGCAGCTTATTTGGCCGTCGCTTTCATGGACGAAGCCATCGCCCTAAGAAATAAAGGAATTCGTGCCCCGATTCTGGTTCTTGGTGCATCGCGCCCGGAAGATGCTCAAGTCGCAGCGAAATTTAATTTGACCTTAACCGTTTTCCAAAAGGAATGGCTCGAGAAGGCCAAGAAACACCTGGGATCAAATGATCGGCTTTTGCTGCATATTAAAGTTGATACAGGCATGGGAAGGCTTGGTGTACGCAGCGCGGAAGATTTAAGAGATGTTGAACAAATGATCGCAGAAGACGCCCGCTTTTATCTAGAAGGGATTTTTACGCATTTTGCCACGGCGGATGAATTGGATAAAGATTATTTTGAAGAACAATATGCCCGCTTCGAAAATATGCTCAGTGTTCTGAATAAGCGACCTAAATACATTCATTCCAGCAATAGTGCCGCGGCCATCCGCTTTCCGAAAGCTTACTTTAATGCGGTCAGAATCGGTATTGCGATGTACGGATTAACCCCGTCTCGTGAAATGGAAGAGGAAATTCCTTTCCCATTAAATGAAGCCTTTTCACTACAAACAAAGCTAGTAAATGTGAAAAAACTGAAAAAAGGGGATAAGGTGAGCTACGGGGCAACCTATGAGTGCAGGCAGGACGAATGGATTGGCACCCTCCCGATTGGTTACGCAGACGGCTGGATTCGCAAGCTGCAAGGCCAGGAAGTGTTGGTGGAAGGAGAAAGAGTTCCAATTGTCGGCAGAATCTGCATGGATCAATGCATGATCAGGCTGCTGCATGATATGCCAGTGGGGACAAAAGTAACGTTAATCGGCCGGCAAGGGAACGAGTTTATTTCAATTAACGAGATAGCTGCCAAATTGGACACTATTAATTACGAAGTACCGTGTATAATTGCAAGCAGGGTTCCTCGTCTTTACAAACAAGGCGGAAACATCATTGATATAAAAAATTACCTTCTTGAAAAATGATGAAGTGCTAAATAATTGAAATTCAACATAATTATGATATTGTGCCTAAAGTAGTGCATAAAAGGATCTTTTGTTGGCTTATAATACAATAGGAATCATATTTAGTCTATGCACGGGGCATGATTAGTGCTATTATAAAAAATGGGATAGATATATGGGTTTCGCTTTATGCTCAAGAAGCAAGGATCTAAAGCGAAGTTGAATTTATGTATTCGGGATTTTTTTTGGAAAATCCGGTTAGAAAAAATTGGTGTGTAGTCATGGTGGAGGTGTATGTTTGTGTCTGAATCCAGCGCAACTACGGAAATCTTGGTCAAATTACCGCAACATTTATTAACCGAGCTTGATGGGTTCGTTAAACAGGAAAATGTAAACCGCAGTGAATTTATCTACCAGGCAACGAAAATGTACTTACGCGAACGGAAAAAGAGACAAATTCGCGAATCAATGAGACGTGGTTACATGGAAATGGCAAAGATAAATCTTCGCATTGCATCTGAAGCATTTCAAGCAGAGTATGAGGCAGAACATACTGTTGAACGTCTTGTAAGTGGAGGATAATCCTTTGATTGTCAAGCGTGGTGACGTATATTTCGCGGACCTGTCCCCAGTTGTTGGTTCTGAACAAGGCGGAGTCCGTCCTGTACTAGTCATCCAAAACGACATCGGGAATCGGTTTAGTCCCACAGTTATTATTGCAGCGATAACAGCTCAAATTCAAAAAGCAAAGCTTCCAACTCATGTCGAAATTGATGCGAAGCGCTACGGATTTGAACGAGATTCGGTCATTCTGTTAGAACAAATCCGCACAATTGATAAGCAGCGGTTAACCGATAAAATTACCCATCTCGATGACGAAATGATGGAGAAAGTGGATGAAGCCTTGCAGGTAAGCCTGGGTCTCATCGAATTTTAGGGAACAACACGCTCTTTTAAGAAAAGAGCGTTTTTTCGTACATAATCCTGACCTCTAACTCTGTTTTGGCAAGCTTTTTTAGCTTGCTTTTTTTAATATAAGAATTTTTAAAAATCGATTTCGAAAAAGACCAAGGCGCTTGTGCTTTTCTAATGGATATCTAACAGTACTTAAGAATGAAACACACCCCTATATTTGATACAATATGGAAAAAGAGAAAGAGAGGATACCTTCGTGACTGAAATATTGGTGAAAGAGGATCAGCTTTTAGGGAAAGTCTCAACAGAGCTGGGTATCTCTTATAAGCAAGTAAAAAATGTTATTTCTTTATTGAGCGACGGGAATACAGTACCGTTTATCGCAAGGTACCGTAAGGAAATGACCGGTGCCCTTGATGAAGTACAAATCCGCGACATTCAAGAGCGGTGGCAATATATCCAAAACCTTGAACAAAGAAAAGATGAGGTCATACGAATCATTGTCGAGCAGGGGAAATTAACGGATGAGCTCAAAGAGAATATTACGAAAGCGGAAAAGCTTCAAGAAGTAGAGGATCTGTATCGCCCTTATAAACAAAAGCGGCGTACAAAAGCAACGATCGCTAAAGAAAAAGGTCTTGAACCGCTTGCGGAGTGGCTTTTGACTTTCCCTTCAGAAAATGTTGAGGAAAAGGCGAAGGAATTTTTATCAGAAGAAAAAGATATCCACACCATTGAAGACGCGATTGCCGGCGCAAAGGATATTATTGCGGAAATGGTTTCAGATGATGCCCAAGGCCGGAAATGGATCCGCCAGCAAACCTTCAAATCGGGTACCGTCGTTTCCTCTGAAAAGGATGCGGAAAAAGATGAGAAGAAGGTTTATGAAATGTACTATGAGTATGAAGAGCCTGTCAGTAAAATCGTCCCTCATCGCATTCTTGCTTTAAACCGTGGAGAAAAAGAGGAAATCCTCCGGGTTTCTATTAAAATGAATATCGATGTTATTATGGCATACCTCGAGAAAAAGTGGATTAAAAAAGAACAGTCATCTGCAGCACCTATCATTCGCGAAGCCATTGAAGACAGCTATAAGCGGTTGATTCAGCCGTCCATTGAGCGCGAAATCCGCAACGAATTAACCGATAAGGCGGAGGAGCAGGCGATACATATTTTTTCTGAGAATCTAAGAAATTTATTACTGCAACCGCCATTAAAGGGAAAGGTAGTTCTTGGTGTCGATCCCGCTTATCGGACCGGCTGTAAACTTGCTGTTGTTGATGAAACGGGAAAAGTACTGAAAATTGATGTGATCTATCCGCATCCGCCTACAGCGAAACCGAAAGAAGCAAAAGAAAAATTCAAAGCCATTCTTCATGAGTTTCATGTAGAAATGGTGGCAATCGGTAATGGTACGGCCTCAAGGGAAACAGAAGCATTTGTTGCTGATATTCTAAAAGAGGAAGAAAGGGAAATCTTTTACCTCATTGTTAATGAAGCGGGAGCAAGTGTCTACTCCGCCTCTGACTTGGCAAGAGAGGAATTTCCGAATCTTCAAGTTGAAGAAAGAAGTGCCGTTTCTATTGCTCGCCGCTTGCAGGATCCGCTAGCGGAATTGGTGAAAATTGATCCAAAGTCAGTAGGTGTCGGTCAATATCAGCATGACGTTTCACAGAAACGGCTCTCAGAATCGTTGCATTTTGTTGTAGAAACGGCTGTTAATCAGGTTGGTGTTAATGTAAATACTGCCTCACCATCACTGCTTCAATATGTAGCCGGACTGACAAAAACGGCTGCGGGGAATATTGTAAAAATGCGCGAAGAGGAAGGGAAATTCACCAGCAGGTCTCAATTGAAAAAAGTGCCCCGCCTCGGCGCGAAGACATATGAACAAGCAATTGGCTTCCTTCGTGTGTTAGACGGAAATGAACCGCTCGACAGAACAGGGATCCACCCCGAAAATTACGATGAAGTGAAACGGCTATTAACGAACCTTGGATTTACCACGAAAGATTTAGGATCAGAAGAGTTAAAGAATGCATTAAATGGGCTTGATCTTAAGACCGTTTCTGAAGAATTATCAATCGGCGAATTAACATTAAAGGATATCGTGGACGGCCTTGTACGTCCGGAACGTGACCCGCGGGATGAGCTGCCACGCCCGCTTCTAAAAAAAGATATATTAAAGCTAGAAGACTTAAAAGCAGGAATGGAACTCCAAGGTACGGTTCGCAATGTAGTAGATTTTGGGGCATTTGTCGATATTGGCGTGAAACAAGACGGGCTTGTACACATTTCCAAGTTAAGTAAACGCTTTGTTAAGCATCCTTTAGATGTAGTTTCGGTAGGAGATGTGGTAACCGTTTGGGTCGATTCTGTTGATTTGAAAAAAGGGCGTGTTGCATTAACCATGCTTCCTCCAACTGAGTAAACGGAATTGTTGAGGTTTTAGCGCCAAAGGGGTGAAGGCGGATCTGCCATGAAAGTTGGGCAGCCGCTTTCGGCATCTTTATCCCCTGGTTGGCGCTTTTTGCAGTTTTATGAACAATGTTTTTTTCTGTAAAAAAACCAGCACTGGTTTAGCAGCTTTATCTGATAGCGGTTCTTCTCATAGAAAGCTCTTTTCATTTGGTTTTGAAACCAAGCGGGCATAATCAAACCTCCCGATAAGTAGTTCGTTAAGTGTATATACAATATATGCTATAATAGGTTGTCATGTTCGTAAGAAATAAAAAGGAGGGCAGTATGGGGGATTTAGAACTTCAACGATTGGTGGAAAAAATCTCGATAGATGCGTTTGGCAAACCTTTTAAACACAAAGCCTTCTTTAATCCAAGATTACGTTCAACAGGCGGGCGGTATCTGTTAGGGACACATAATATAGAAATTAACAAAAAGTATTTCGATCATTTCGGTGAACAAGAATTAATTGGAATTATCAAACATGAACTGTGCCATTACCATCTCCATTTGGAAGGCAAGGGATATCAGCACCGGGACATCGAGTTTAAAACTTTGTTAAAGAAAGTTGGGGCCCCAAGATTTTGCAGCCCATTTCCTGAATCTGTATCAAAACGAAAGACGAAAAAAATATTAGTATATAAGTGCATAAGCTGCAATCTCCAATACAATCGAAAAAGAAGCATTGATACAAATCGCTATGTTTGTGGTAAGTGCAGAGGGAAATTAGTAAAAGTTAAAGACATAGATATAGAGTGATTCCCTTCTAAATATTTTCTTTAAAAATTGTATTGACTTTATGTTGAATGGTTATTATAATTTAAAGAGTCGATAAGGCGCTGGCCTTATAAAGTAAAAATA